>CAZNZI010000187.1:0-3250 GCA_964577475.1 uncultured Rhodospirillaceae bacterium | reverse complement strand
AGTCGTTCGCCTGATCTGACAGGAACCGGTTCGACCGATGCCCAGCCTCAAGGCGCTCCGCACACGTCGTAACAGCGTCACCTCGACGCGCAAGATCACGTCGGCGATGAAGATGGTCGCCGCCGCGAAGCTGCGTCGCGCCCAGGCGGCGGCGGAAGCGGCGCGTCCCTATGCCGACCGCATGGAACGCATGCTGGG
This sequence comes from uncultured Rhodospirillaceae bacterium, assembly GCA_964577475.1. GTDB lineage: Bacteria > Pseudomonadota > Alphaproteobacteria > Rhodospirillales > Magnetospirillaceae > JASHSH01. The sequence continues at coordinate 3,052 of CAZNZI010000187.1, read as the reverse complement.
CGCACTCGCGCGCAGCATGGGCGGCCAGCCGGGCGCCCATAAGATGTTGAGCGGCACCGGCAAGTCCGATGTCCATCTCCTCATCGTCTGCAGTTCCGACCGCGGCCTCTCGGGCGCGTTCAACAGCTCGGTGGTGCGTTCGGCGCGCGCATTGGTCGCCGAACTGCGCGGCCAGGGCAAGCAGGTGAAGATCCTGACGATCGGCCGCAAGGCGCGCGACATGCTGCGCCGCGACTACTCCTCGCTGATCGTCGAGTCCTACGAAGGCATCGGCCGCCGCGGCGTCACCTTCGCCGAAGCCAACCCGATCGCGACCAAGGTCGCCGCCATGTTCGAGGCGGGCGAGTTCGACGTCGCCACCATCGTCTACAACCGCTTCAAGTCGGCCATCTCGCAGATCGTGACGCGCCGCCAACTGGTGCCGTTCCCGGTGCCGGAGGGTGACGCCAATGCGGGCGACGATCTCGGCGGCGCCGTCTACGAGTTCGAGCCCGACGAAGCCGATATTCTCGCCGTGCTGCTGCCGCGCAACCTGTCGATGCAGATCTTCCGCGCCCTTCTGGAAAGCAACGCCAGCTTCCAGGGCGCGCAGATGACCGCGATGGACAATGCGACGCGCAACGCCGGCGACATGATCAATCGCCTGACGATCCAGATCAACCGGACGCGCCAGGCGCAGATCACCAAGGAACTCATCGAAATCATCTCCGGCGCCGAGGCGCTGTGAGCGAAGATCCAGGAGCGAGGGTGTTATGACTAAGAACAATGTCGGCACGATCACGCAGGTCATGGGCGCCGTCGTCGACGTGCGTTTCGAGGCGGAACTGCCGGCCATTCTGTCCGCCGTGACCACCCAGAACCAGGGCAAGACCCTGGTGCTCGAAGTCGCCCAGCACCTGGGCGAGAACGAAGTCCGCACCATCGCCATGGACTCGTCCGAGGGCCTGACCCGCGGCCAGGAAGTGGTCGACACCGGAGCGCCGATTTCTGTCCCGGTCGGTCCCGCCACGCTGGGCCGCATCATCAACGTGATCGGCGAGCCGGTCGACGAACGCGGCCCGGTCAATGCCAAGTCGAAGCTGCCGATCCATCGCAGCGCCCCGGAATTCGCCGAGCAGTCGACCGAGATCGAAGTGCTCACCACGGGCATCAAGGTCATCGACCTGCTCACCCCCTACACCAAGGGCGGCAAGATCGGCCTGTTCGGCGGCGCCGGCGTGGGCAAGACCGTGCTCATTCAGGAGCTGATCAACAACATCGCCAAGGCGCATGGCGGTTGCTCGGTGTTCGCCGGCGTGGGCGAGCGTACCCGCGAGGGTAACGACCTCTATAAGGAAATGATCGACGCCGGCGTCATCAAGCTGGATGGCGGCGAGTCGAAGGTGGCCCTGGTGTACGGCCAGATGAACGAGCCCCCGGGCGCCCGCGCCCGCGTCGCTCTGACCGGCCTCACCGTCGCCGAATATTTCCGCGACGAAGAAGGCCAGGACGTGCTGCTGTTCGTCGACAACATCTTCCGCTTCACCCAGGCGGGCTCCGAAGTGTCGGCGCTCCTGGGCCGCATTCCCTCGGCCGTGGGTTATCAGCCGACGCTCGCCACGGAAATGGGCGTGCTCCAGGAACGCATCACCTCGACCAAGAAGGGCTCGATCACCTCGGTGCAGGCCATCTACGTGCCCGCCGACGACTTGACCGATCCGGCCCCGGCGACCTCGTTTGCCCACTTGGACGCCACCACCGTGCTGAGCCGCCAGATCGCCGAGCTGGGCATCTACCCGGCCGTGGATCCGCTCGACTCGACCTCGCGCATTCTCGACGCCAATGTCGTCGGCGAAGAGCACTACAAGGTCGCGCGCGACGTGCAGCGCATCCTGCAGACCTACAAGTCGCTCCAGGACATCATCGCGATCCTGGGCATGGACGAACTGTCGGAAGAAGACCGCCTCACGGTGGCCCGCGCCCGCAAGATCCAGCGCTTCCTGTCGCAGCCCTTCCATGTGGCCGAAGTCTTCACCGGCTCGCCCGGCAAGCTGGTGTCGATCGAAGACACCATCAAGGGCTTCAAGGGCATCGTGGCCGGCGAATACGACCACCTGCCGGAAGCCGCCTTCTACATGGTGGGCACCATCGAGGAAGCCCTCGAGAAGGCGCGCAAGATGTCGGCGGAAGCCGCGTAAGGGACGAGCAGGGGCATGGCCGAAACGCTGCTCTTCGAACTGGTCTCTCCCGAACGGCTGGTCGTCTCCCAGCCGGTCGAGATGGTCGTGGTGCCGGGCGCCGAAGGCGACTTCGGCGCACTGCCCCAGCATGCGCCGCTGATCTCGGCCGTCCGTCCGGGCGTCATCGACATCTATGAGGGTGGCCGCGTCACCAACCGCATCTTCGTCGCCGGCGGCGTGGCCGAGGTGACGGGCGACCGCTGCACCGTGCTGGCCGAAGAGGCGATGCCGGTGACCGAACTCGACACGGCCAAGATCGCGGCCCGCGCCGCCGAGGCCGAGAAGGCGCTCGCCGCAGCCGCCAACGACTTCGACCGCGACCAGGCCCGCTTGGCGCTGGCCGTCGCCCAGGCGATGCTTCAGGTCACGCAAGAGAAGCCGGCGGCGCATTAAACGCTGGCCTCTCAGGCTTTCCAAACGAATAGAAAACCCCGGTACGCGAGTGCCGGGGTTTTTTTGCCCGGCGCCACCCCTCACCCCAACCCTCTCCCGCAAGGGGAGAAGGAGGGACCCGCGTCAGCGGGAGGGTGAGGGGTCCACACACAAAGGGCGGCCCTCTGGCCGCCCTTCTCGTTTTTAGCCCTCAGTCCGCCTTACAGCGGGGCGCGGGGATCGGTTTCGCCGGGCGATTCGAGGATGAGGCGGTAGCAGTCGAGGCTGCGGCCCCAGAACTCCCAGGCGGCGCCCCACAGGTAGAGGCGGAAGCGGCGGAAATTGAAGTCGCCGTATTTCTGCACGACGGTCGCGCGGTTGGCGTCGAGGTTGCGCGCCCACTGGCGGAAGGTCAGGAAGTAGCTGTGGCGGTCGTCCCATATCTCGGTGGCGCGCAGCGA
>CAZNZI010000186.1:0-8047 GCA_964577475.1 uncultured Rhodospirillaceae bacterium | reverse complement strand
TCGATCGCGCGTTCCTTGAAGTAGTCGCCGAACGAGAAGTTGCCCAGCATCTCGAAGAAGGTGTGATGGCGCGCCGTATAGCCGACGTTATCCAAGTCGTTGTGCTTGCCGCCGGCGCGGACGCATTTCTGGGCGGTGGTGGCGCGCACATAGTCGCGCTTCTCGGCCCCGGTGAAGACGTTCTTGAACTGCACCATGCCCGAATTGGCGAACATCAAGGTCGGGTCGTTGCGCGGGACCAACGGCGAGGACGGCACCACCGTATGGTCGTGCTGCTTGAAATAGCCGAGGAAGGTCGAACGGATGTCGTTGGCAGTCTGCATGATTTCCCTACGCGGCGGCCCTGGTGATCCCCGAAAGGGGTGAGTTGTAACAACGCCCCGCCGGGGAGTCCAGGAAGGGCAGAATCGTTCAAAACGGGCTAATCTGCCCGGTATGACAAGAGATAAGGCGGTCACCCGCTTCGCGCCTAGCCCCACCGGCTATTTGCATCTCGGCCATGCCTATTCCGCCCTGTTTGCCCGCAAATCGGCCGGAAATGGGGGATCCTTTTTGCTGCGCATCGAAGATATCGACCGGACCCGCTGCCGGCCCGAATTCACGGCGGCCATCCTGGAAGACCTGGCCTGGCTGGGGCTTCGGTGGGAAGAGCCCGTCCGGCGCCAGTCGGAGCATCTCAGCGACTATGCCGCTGCCCTCGCCCGGCTGGAGGCGATGGGGCTGATCTATCCCTGTTTCTGCACAAGGGCCGATATCGCGCGGGAGATCGAGGGCGCGGGCGCGGCGCCCCACCTCTCGCAAAGACTGGGTCCTGACGGGCCCGTCTATCCCGGCATTTGCCGACGCCTGAGCCCGGATGAGGCGGCGCGGCGGCGGGCGGACGGCGAGGCCTTCGCGCTGCGCCTGAAGACCGATGTCGCGCTGGCCAGGACCGGCCCGCTGACCTGGACCGATGCCGAGGCCGGCGTGGTCCCCGCCGCGCCCAACCTGTTCGGCGATGTGGTGCTGGCGCGCAAGGACACGCCCACCAGCTACCACCTCTCGGTCACCATCGACGATGCGCTGCAAGGCGTGACCCTGGTGACGCGCGGCCAGGACCTGTTCGCCGCCACCCATATCCACCGCCTGCTGCAAGCCCTGCTCGGCCTCCCGACACCGGCCTATCACCATCATCACCTGCTCTTGGGCGACGACGGCGCACGGCTGGCCAAGCGCGACAAAGCCGCGACCTTGCGGAGTTTGCGCGAGGCGGGCCGCACACCGGCCGAGGTGCGCGCGATGGCGGGGTTCGCCGATTGATGCCGTACTGGTTCCCGCTGCTCTTCGTGCCGATGGTGGCTTCGCAGATCGCGCGGCTTTACCAGCATGACGCGATGAACTGGCTGCTGCTCGACTATGCCGGCCGGTTGACGGGGTTGGCGATTCTAGCCGCGATCCCGAACGCGCGGAGCACTGCATTCAAACAGATTCGTGTGCGCGTTACGTGGCTGGAACTCGCGGTCTGGATCGCGGGTATCGTCGTCTTCGCGTTCTATGTCGGCCATCCCGTCATGCATGCAATCGACCGCGCGATCCCAGGAACACGGCTTGGGGGCGCGCCCGATCCGCACGGGATGTTGCGCTGGTTCGACATGACCTTCGGCCTCGCACTGGTCGCGTTCCACGAAGAGATCGTCTTCCGCCGCGCGGCGCGTTTCGCTTTTGGCAAAGTCTGGGGCGATGGATGGCGCATGGTCGTGGCTACCGCGCTTGTCTTCGGCGCCTATCACTGGTGGACCGGATTGGGGAACATCGCCTATGCCACGCTGTTCGGCATGGTGGCGATGCTGGCGCTGCGGCGGTTGGGCGCGATCTGGCCGATTGTTCTCGCGCATTACCTCGTCGACGCGATCACCTTCTACGCCTGATCAGCCCGTCTTCTTCGCCAGCGGGTGATGCTTCGCCACCAGCGATTTCAGACGTTCGTCAAGCACATGCGTGTAGATCTGCGTCGTCGCGATATCGGCATGGCCCAGCATCTGCTGGACGCTGCGCAGGTCGGCGCCATGGGCGAGCAGATGGCTGGCGAAGGAATGGCGCAACACGTGCGGTGAGACTTTCGCCGCCGAGATGCCGGCATCGGCGGCGAGATCGACCAGCAGGCGTGAGAACGTTGAGCGGTCGAGGTGTCCACCTTTCCGCTCACCGGGGAACAGAAATTTGCTGGCGCGCGGTTCGCGCACGGTGATCCAGGCGGCGATGGCGACGCGCGCCGGTTCGCCCAACGGCACCATGCGCTCCTTGCTGCCCTTGCCGCGCACGATCAGGGTTGCGCGATCGCGATGGGCTGCGCTGAGCGGCAGACCGACCAATTCCGAGACGCGCAGCCCCGCCGCGTAGAGAATTTCCAGCAGCGCCACGGCACGAATACCGGCCACGCCCTCGCGCTTCTTCGCCGCATCGAGCAGCGCGGTGACGTCGTCTTCCGAGAGATATTTCGGGAGTGGCTTGCCGAGCCTTGGGCTATCCAGCGCCTGGGTCGGATCGTCGCCGCGCAGGTCTTCGGCGACCAGGAAGCGGTGGAACTGGCGCAAGGCCGAAAGCCGCCGCGCGGCGCTGCGCGCGACCAGGCCGCGCCGGTTGAGTTCGGCGAGATAGGCCCGCAGATCGGCCACGGAACCCTCATGCAGCGCCACGCCGCGCGGTGCGAGAAAGGCCGCCAGATCGTCGAGATCGCGGCGATAGGCGGCCAGTGTGTTGGGAGACGCCCCACGTTCGGCCGCCATCATCTCGAGGAACGTGTCGAGATGGCGGGCGGTGGCCATCGCGTCTAGACGCCGTTGGCCAAGGCGGCTTCCAGCGCCAAGGCCCGGGCATCGTCGTCGAAACCGGCCGCCCGCAGCGCCATCACCACGCGCGCGATGGTCGCGACATCGAGCTGGACGAAAGTGCCGTCGCCCGCGGCGAGCGTGGCGAACAGCACGATCTCGCTTTCGCGTTTGCCTTGCACCGCCGAATCCAAGCCAAAGGAAAGGGCCGGTGCCGGCACCTGTGCTTCGGTCAGTCCGGCGCCGTCGATCTCGGCCAGCAGCGCATCGTCGGGAAGTTTTTCGCCGATGGCGCCGAGCAGGGCCACCCCGAGCGAGGCACGGCGCTCGGCCCAGGTGGCGGGTGCCCCGGCCGGCGGCGTGGCCGCCTTGCGCCAGGCGTCGAGCGTCTCCATCGTCAGCGGCGCGTCTTCCAGCTTGGCGATGCGGCCGGCGACGGCGAAACCGGCAGCCACACCGGCCTTGCCCTTGTCGGCCGTGGCTTCGGCGCGCAGCCAGCCGGTCCAGGTGCGTGCGGCGTCGAACTGGCGCGCGGCGATCAGCGCGCGCGTAAGCGCGGGAACATAGAGCGCGATATCCGCGGTCGGCTGCAGCGCCGCGATCTGCTGCCCGTAGAGCCGCGCCTGGACGAAATAGCCCGGCCCTTCGGTATTGAGCGCCTTGGCGATCAGCCCGGCCTTGGCCAGCGGCGCCGTCTGGCGGCCCATGGCCTGGAAGAGCAGCGCATGGCTGCGCGGCCCGTTGTCTTTCGCCTTGGATTCCGCATTGGCGATGTCGTCGGCCGTAAAGGGGACCGTTTCGTAGAGACGGCGCAGGGTGTCGGTGTCGAGTGCGCCGGCCGCCTCGGCCCGTTCGGCCGCGGCCAGGCGTACATCGAGCGGCGCGCCCGCGGTCACGGCGATCGACCGCAGAACCGGCGGCGCGGTGTTGGCGGTGACGGCGACCGGCGCCTTGGCGATGCGCGCCATGGCGAGCGTCAGCGGCGACGGGTCGGTGATCTCCGTCCGTCCCGCCGAACCGCCGGACGAAAGCGCGTCGGCCAGGGTGAAGAAGGTCGGGTCCTTGAGATTCTGTTCGCGCAGCACCTCGATGCCGATACCGGCAGCGGCACCCTGGCCCTGGGCGAACTGGCAGAAGACGCGGAGCTGAACCGGATAGGGGTCGGTCGCGCTGGCGGCGGCCAAGGGCGCCGCTTCGGCACAGGCCGTGGGCGTGTCGCCGGCCAGAAGCGCCGTATCCGCGCGCAGGCGGCGCAGCGGCGGCGTGATCGAGGGCAATGGCAAGGACTGGAAGAAAGCGGCCAGATCATCGGTATCGCCCATGCCCCACAGTGCCCGGGCACGCGCGATCAGGAAGGCATCGTCAGGCTTCGCGCCGTCGGCCACCGCCGGCGGCGTCGAGACCGAAAGCAGCAGGCGCCGCACCAGCCCATGGAGGGCGCGCGACGCGGTCGGATGAAGGGTGCCGATCAGCTTTACCGCGAGCGCGCGATCGGTGCCGGCCCAGATGCCGATCGGCAAGCCGCCGTGGTTTTCGTCGAGCGTCCCGAAGCCACTCGGGTCGATGCTTTGCAACTGCTGGACCTGGACCGGGTTGTCGCCCGGGGGCGTGGCCTTGGGAACGGCCACGGCCGGCGCAGGCGCCGCCGCCTTGTCGCCTCCGGCAGCCGGCAGAAGCGAGGTGGGCGCGCTGTCGGACTGCGCCCAGGCGGCAGTGGTGGCGATGGAGGTGATGGCCGCGCCGGTCAGAACCAGTGCGAGGACGAGGCCGATCCCAGTCGAACGTCGCAGCGTCAACCGCCGCGACGAGCCCTCAATGGCCGAGCCGGTCATTGGGGATGACCTTCTCCACATGCTGGGTGGGCGCGGGCATGTCCATCATGGCGAGACCGGCGACGCCGGCGACGACGACCAGGACAACGACAAGGATCAGGATACGAAGCAGGCCCTTCATGGGAATCGGTGGACCCTTTGGGAACAATCAGCGAGACGGCCACATGTCCCAACAATTGTGGTAATCTTGGGGCATGACGAATGCGGGCAAGTCTATCGGGAGCGAAGGCGAACTGCAACGCCGGGCAGAAGGTGCGGGCGGGCTCGCGCTGCCCGCACGGTCGCTTGTGCTGGTCGGATTGATGGGTGCAGGCAAGAGCTGCGTCGGCCGCAAGCTGGGAGCGCGCATCGGCCGGCCCTTCATCGATGCCGATTCCGAGATCGAGGAAGCCGCCGGCTGCACCATCAACGAGATTTTCGAGCGCTTCGGCGAGCCGGCCTTCCGCGAAGGTGAGCGCCGGGTTATGGCCCGGCTGCTCGACGGGCCGCCCGCTATCGTCGCTGCCGGCGGCGGCGCCTTCATCGAAGACGAAACCCGCGCGCTGATCGCCGCCAAGGGCATTTCGATCTGGCTGCGCGCCGATCTCGACCTGCTCGTCAAGCGCACCGCCGGCCGCACGCACCGCCCGATCCTGAATGCGGGCGAGCCGCGCGAGGTGTTGCGCAAGCTGATCGACAAGCGCTATCCGATCTATATGCAAGCCGACTTGACCGTCGACACGCTGGATCAACCGGCCGACATGACCGTCGACCAGGTGATCGCCGCATTGCGCGCCTATGCCGCGGAACCGGCGCCGCTCTCTACCCGCTGAACCTTCCGGAGTCCAAACCCGTGTCCATCGTTCGCGTCGATCTCGGCGAGCGCAGCTACGATATCCATATCGGGCCCGACCTGCTTTCTTATGCAGGCCGCCAGATGATGCCGCTCTTGAAGCAGAAGCGCGTATTCATCGTCACCGACGAGAATGTCGCCGCGCGCCACATCAAGGCGCTGCAGGCGGCGCTGGAAGCCGAGAACATCGCCCATATCACCGAGGTGCTGCCGCCCGGCGAAGGCACCAAGGACTTCGCCCATCTCGAACGGCTGCTCGACAGGATGCAGGAGGCCGGTTGCGAGCGGTCGACCACGATCGTCGCCTTCGGCGGCGGCGTGATCGGCGATCTGGCCGGATTCGCCGCGGCCATCCTGCTGCGCGGCGTACCCTTCATCCAGATCCCGACGACGCTGCTCGCCCAGGTCGATTCCTCGGTCGGCGGCAAGACGGCGATCGATACGCGGTGGGGCAAGAATCTGGTGGGTGCCTTTTACCAGCCCCGGCTGGTGCTGGCCGATATCGGGCTTCTGGCGACCTTGCCCGAACGCGAGATCAAGGCGGGCTATGCCGAGATCGTCAAATACGGGCTGATCGACAATCCCGAATTCTTCGGGTGGCTCGAAAAGAACGGCGCGGCACTGCTGGCCGGCGATAGCGAGGCGCGAAAGTATGCCGTGTCGATTTCTTGCATGAGCAAGGCGGAAATCGTGGCACAGGACGAGCGGGAGAGCGGAAAGCGCGCGCTCCTCAATCTCGGCCACACCTTCGCACACGCTTTCGAAACCGAAGTGGGGTATGGCGAGTTACTGCTGCATGGCGAGGCGGTGTCGATCGGCATGGTTGCGGCCTTCATGCTCTCGGTGCGGCTGGGCCTGTGTCCGCAGGCCGATCTCGACCGGTTGCATCGTCACCTGGTCGCGACGCAGATGCCTGTGCGCCTGCCTTCGATGAACGGGCGGCCCTGGAACGCCGCACGGCTGGTGGACCACATGGGAAGCGACAAGAAGGTGAAGGACGGCAAGATCGGCTTCATCTTGGCCGGCGGCATCGGCCAGGCGTTCCAGTCGCATGATGTGCCGACCGCCGAGGCCGTTGCCGTTCTGCAAGACCTGTTGAAGGAGTGAGACGATGATCTACGAGATCGTGGCCATCGTTGTCCTTCTGATCCTGTTGTTCTTCTTCAACGCAGCCGAAACCTCGCTGACTGGGGCGTCGCAGTCGCTGATGCATCAACTCGAAGCCGAGGGCAACCGCAGCGCCGCCCGCGTCAACCGGTTGGGTGCGCGCAAGGACCGGATGATCGGTGCGATCCTGCTGGGTACGACGCTGACGCAAATCCTGTCCTCGTCGCTGGCCACCAGCCTCGGCATTCATTTCCTGGGCGACAAGGGCGTCGCGGCGGCGACGGCTGCCACAACCGTCGTGGTGCTGATCTTTTGTGAGATCCTGCCCAAGAGCGTGGCGATCCGCCGTGCCAACCGGGTGGCTTTGACGCTGGCCCCGGTGACGCAATTCGTCGTCTGGCTGTTCGGACCGGTCGTGATCGCCGTCCAGGCAATCGTCAATGCGATGCTGTGGCTGGTTGGCGCGAAGCTGGATCAGACCGTACAGCCAGAAGCCGCCATCGCGGAACTCAAAGGGGCCATCGCGATCCACGGCTCGCGCGAGACGATCCGCGCCGAAGGCAAGATGCTGCGTTCGATCCTCGACCTGGGTGACGTCACGGTCGGCGAGGTGATGGTCCACCGCAGCAATTTGGCCGCGATCGACGCCGATCTGCCGATCGAGGCGATCGTCGATCAGGCGGCGGCCAACCCGCATTCGCGCCTGGCGGTGTGGCGTGACGCACCGGACAACATCATCGGCGTACTGCATTCCAAGGCGCTGCTGCGTATCCTGCGCGAGCATCCCGATGACCTGTCGAAGCTCGACGTGGGGAAGCTGGTCGATCCGCCATGGTTCATTCCCGAATCGACGTCGCTGCTCGATCAGATGCAGGCCTTCCGCAAGCGGCGCGAGCATCTCGCGCTGGTCGTCGACGAATACGGCGCGCTGCAGGGCGTGGTTACGGCCGAGGACATCATCGAAGAGATCGTCGGCGAAATGCCCGGCGCCAACGAGCCGATGGGCAAGGACCAGCTGGTCTCGGGCGTGCGGCCGCAGCCGGACGGCACCTATATCGTCGAAGGCGATGTGACGATCCGCGATCTCAACCGCGAGCTGGACTGGAACCTGCCCGACGAGAATGCCGCGACTATCGCCGGGCTGTTGCTGCACGAGGTGCGCGCCATCCCCGAGGTCGGGCAGAAGTTCCTCTTCCACGAGTTCCGCTTCGAGGTGCTGCGGCGGCACCGCAACCGCATCACCTCGGTCCGTGTCGCGCCGCCCCCGGGGGAGCGGCGCAAGCTGGCTTAAGACGCGGATAGCTTCTCAAGCCATTGCGAGAAGCGTCGTGCCTTGCACGCACAGCGTGACGTGACGAAGCAATCCAGAGCCTTCCTGAACCCTGGATTGCTTCGCGGAGCCTGTCCCCGGGCCAGCCTTCGGCCGGACCCGGGGGCTCGCACTGACGATTTTGATATTAAGCGGCCGG
>CAZNZI010000185.1:0-2481 GCA_964577475.1 uncultured Rhodospirillaceae bacterium | reverse complement strand
GGCGTTGATCTCGAAGCCATGGACCGAGCCCTCGGGCAAGGTCACCGTCTGCGCCGGGAGATCGACGCGCAACGTGGCGTCGGGCACCTTTGCCAAGTGAGTCATCAGCCCCTCGATCACGTCGCCCGGCAGGCGGATCGGCAGTAGCCCGTTCTTCAAGCTGTTGCTGAAGAAGATGTCGCCGAAACTGGGCGCCAGCAGCGCACGGATGCCGTAGTCGTGGAAGCACCACACTGCGTTCTCGCGCGACGAGCCGCAGGCGAAATTCTCGCCGCCGACCACGATCTTGGTACCCTGAAGATGGGGACGATTAAGAATGAAATTGGAGTCGGGTTTGCCGTCCTGTTGGAAGCGCAAGTCGTGGAACAGATACTGGCCGTATCCACCCTTGCGCGGCTTGTGCAGGAAGCGGGCGGGCAGAATCTGATCGGTGTCGATATTGGCGCGCGGAAACGGCGCGGCGGTGCTCTCCAGGATGTCGAAGCGTTCCACGGTTCCGGTTCCCGGCCTAAGCCGCGCCCATCATCTTGCGCACATCGGTGACGCGGCCGGTCACCGCCGCAGCCGCGGCCATGGCCGGGCTCATCAGATGGGTGCGCGCGCCGCGGCCTTGGCGTCCCACGAAGTTGCGGTTGGAGGTCGAGGCGCAGCGCTGGCCAGCCGGAACGGTTTCGCCATTGGTGCCGAGGCAGAGCGAACAGCCTGCTTCACGCCATTCGAATCCGGCATCCTTGAACACGCGGTCGAGCCCCTCGGCCTCCGCTTGTTCCTTCACGAGAGTCGAGCCGGGCACCACCCAGGCGCCGACCGTCGCATGCACCTTCCGGCCTTTGGCCACAGCGGCGGCGCTGCGCAGATCTTCGATGCGCGCATTGGTGCAGGAGCCGATGAAGACGCGGTCGATCGCGATATCGGTCATCGCCATGCCTGGCGCGAGGCCCATATAGGCCAGGGCGCGTTCCATGGCTTCGCGGCGGCCACGCTCATTGATGCCATGCGGATCCGGCACGCGCCCGCCGACCGCGACCACGTCCTGGGGGCTGGTACCCCAGGTCACCATGGGTTGGACGGCTTTGCCGTCGATCGCCACTTCACGGTCGAACGCCGCATCGGGATCGGAGGGCAGCTGGCGCCATCGCTCGACTGCGCGATCCCACGCTTCGCCTTTCGGCGCGTGGGGCTTGTCCTTCAGATAGGCGAAAGTCGTCTCGTCGGGCGCGATCAGCCCGGCGCGCGCACCCGCCTCGATCGACATGTTGCAGACGGTCAGCCGTCCCTCGACTGACAACGCACGAATCGCCGAACCGGCATATTCGATCGCATGGCCGGTCGCGCCGCCCGTGCCGATCTGCCCGATGATCGCGAGAATCAGGTCCTTCGCGGTGACACCGAAGCCAAGCTGTCCCGTCACCGCGATGCGCATCGCGCGCGGGCGGCGCTGCCACAGCGTCTGCGACGCCAATACGAAGCTCGCCTCGGTCATGCCGACGCCAAAGGCCAGCGCACCCAGCGCGCCATGGGTCGAAGTATGGCTGTCGGCACAAACGACGATCATGCCGGGCTGGCTCAACCCCTGCTCGGGCCCCACCACATGAACGATGCCCTGGCGCTTGTCCTTCAGACCGTAGACTTCGATCCCGGCCTCGCCGGCATAGTGCATCAGCGACTCGACCATCACCCGGCGCTCGGGATCGGGAATCGCAGAAATCTCGCGGGTGTCAGTCGGCACATAGTGATCGGGAACACCGGTCGTCGCCGACGGTACGCGCGGCTTCAAACTGCGCGCCTCCAGGAACTCGAACGCGGGCTGATAGCCGTCATGAATCAGATGGCGATCGATATAGATCAGGCTCTGGCCGTCGGCGCGATCCGCGGTCACCTGGTGCGAGGCCCAAATCTTGTCGAAAATCGTCTGTCCCATCGAATGATCTTGGCGTTTTCTGCTTTATCCCGTGTCCGTTCCCGAGCGGCTGGACCGCCTTGGTGGTGTTATAGAAATGGCGACGAAAGCGCTAAAGTCGTACTTGGGAATAAGGGCATCGCGCTTTACGATGGACGTTGTAGCATCGAAGCTGGCGCCGTAGAACTGGCAAAGCCGAGCGAGTGGAACTGAGACCGAGAGACGACCGGACGGGGAAACGCCGGGCGATCGGGAGGTTCATGGGATGCGCTTCGATCTGTTGTCACTGAAGCTTTTCGTCGTCGCCTGCGAACAGCAGAGCATTTCGCGCGCGGCGGAACTCGAACACATTGCCGCGTCGGCCGTCAGCAAACGGATTTCCGATCTCGAACGCGCGGTGAGGGCGCCTCTGTTTCAGCGCGGCCCGAAAGGCCTGGAGCTGCTGCCCGCGGCCCACGCCCTGCTGCACCATGCCCGCATCATTCTGCGCGATGTGGTGCAGATGGAAAGCGAGCTGGTCGATCATTCGACCGGCGCACGTGGCAAGGTCCGCATGCATGCGAGCCTCTCCACCATCATCC
>CAZNZI010000184.1:0-3109 GCA_964577475.1 uncultured Rhodospirillaceae bacterium | reverse complement strand
ACCTCGCGCTGGCCTTCCGGCGTGAAGGAGGGGGCTAGTTTCGTCATTCCGACCATGGCTTGATGGACGGCGTGACGTTGACCGACGGGCGGAGAGCGGCATGACCGGCAGCATGTTCCTGAGCACGAATCACACGAGCTTCACCGTCAAAAGCCTCGACGCCACGATCCCGTTCCTGGTCGACCTGTTCGGTTTCAAGGTCACCTCGCGGGCCACGCGCGATCCGAAGGTGATCGAGGCGATCGTCGGCGTTGCGGGTGCGCAGGTCGAGATCGCCTATCTGCGCGGCGCGGATCACACGATCGAACTGATCGAATACACGGCTCCTGCCGGCCGCGGCAGCTATCGCCTGCAGCCCTGCGATGTGGGTTTCGCCCATATCGCCTTCGACGTGACCAGTGTCGCCGATGTCGTTGCCGCTGCAGCGGCCTATGGCGTCCATCCGATCGCGCCGCCGCTGGTCAACACCCGGGGCGGGCCGAACCAGGGCGCCGTCGTCTGTTATCTGCGCATGGCCGACGGCGTCACCGTCGAAGTGATTCAGCGGCCCACCGGCGCCAAATAACGCGCCTCCGCGCACGCTTCGGCGCGCGGCTTTCATCATCCCAGGTCCTCGCCCTCCGGTTGCGGCGGCGCATATCCATGTGCTCGCACGCCGCGCGCCGTCGCGGCTTCAATTTCAGAGCCATAAGGCTAAGACATTTCTTCCATAGATTTATTGTGTTTGTACTGAGGGCTGGATTCCACGACCGTAATTGCAACGATGACTCCCGCCGCAAGGCGAGGAGGCACGAGGGTGGTGGAAACAAAAGCTAATCAAGCGATTGATCCAGTGTTGTGGCTGGAGCGGCGAGGGGACTGCCATGTCCGCCGTCCGCCCGCCGCAACGGCAAACAGGGCCGAATGATCAGGGGCCAGGTGATCAAGGGGTGGTCGTGAAGAAATCCAGTTCGGCCCAGCCGTCTCGTCGGCGGACCATGGCGGCCAGTGCGCCGCAAGTACAGCGCACGGCGCCGGTTTCGGCCGCGCTGCCCAAAGGCATCGCGCGTGCGCCCGGCCGCAACGTGCCTGATCTCAGCAATGACGAGATCAAGCAACTTCTGCGCACGATGCTGGTCATCCGTCTCTTCGAGACGCGGGTCACCGAACTGTTCCTCGAAGGCGCGGTGAAGGGCACTGCCCACTCCTCCGCGGGCCAGGAGGCCATCGCCGCCGGCGCCTGCTTCTCGCTGCACAAGGATGATTTCGTCACATCGCATCATCGCGGCCATGGGCACTGCATCGCCAAGGGCGCCAATATCGATCGCATGATGGCCGAACTGCTGGGCCGCAAGGACGGCTATTGCGGCGGTCTCGGTGGTTCGATGCATATCGCCGACATCAATCTCAACATCATCGGGGCCAACGGCATCGTCGGTGCGGGCATGGGCCTCGGCGTCGGTGCCGCCCTGGCCGCCAAGCAGCGCAAATCGACCGATGCCGGCATCGCCTTCTTCGGCGACGGCGGCGCCAACGAGGGTCTGTTCCACGAAGCCCTCAACATGGCGGCCATCTGGAAGCTGCCGATCATCTTCATGTGCGAGAACAACCAGTACGCGCTTTCGACCTCGTTCAAGGACTCGACCGCGGGCGGCTCGGTCTCGGCCCGCGCGGCCGGCTACGGCGTCCCGGGCGAAACGATCGACGGCAACGACGTGATCGCGGTCTACGGCGCCGTGGGTGCCGCGCTCTCGCGCGCCCGGGCGGGCGAGGGGCCGACGGTGATCGAGGCGATCACCTATCGCCATGGCGATCATTCGATGCGCGCCAACCTGCCGCGCTATCGCGGCCAGGACGAAGAGGAACAGTGGAAGGCGGCCGATCCGATTTCGCGCTGCACGGCGTTCCTCAAGGAGCGCGGCGCGCTGGCGGAGGCCGAATTCGATGCGCTGACCGCCGAAGTCAAACGCGAGGTCGAAGCCTCGGTCGAGTTCGCCAAGCAATCGCCCGAGCCGGAGGCGGATGCGCTCCTCCCGTCCGTCTCCGCCCCCTTCAATCCCGCAACCGTGGCGCCGCCGCCCGGAACGCGCGCGCTCACCTATCTCGAAGCCATCAAGGAAGCGATGGCCCAGGAGATGGAGCGCGACGAGCGCGTCTTCGTCATCGGCGAGGATGTCGGGCTGATCGGCGGCACGTTCGGGGTCACGCGCGGCCTGCACGACCGCTTCGGCCCGCACCGCCTGATGAACACGCCGATTTCCGAAATGGGCATCGCCGGCGCGGCGGTCGGTTCCGCCATTTGCGGCCGCCGCCCGATCGCGGAAATCCAGATTTTCGATTTCGTCACCTTGATGATGGACATGATCGTCAACCAGGCCGCGAAGCTCCGCTTCATGCTGGGCGGCACGCCCACGGTGCCGGTGGTGTTTCGCGGTCCGCAGGGCGGCGGTATCCGTCTGGCGGCCCAGCACTCGCAATCGCTGGAAGCCTGGTTCGCCCATGTGCCGGGGCTGATCGTGATCGCGGCCTCCACGCCCTATGACGCCAAGGGCCTGCTGATCGCGGCCATCCGCAACGACAATCCTGTGATGTTCCTCGAGCACAAACTGCTCTATCTCGGGCAGACCGCGCCGGTGCCGGAACAGCCCTACGAGATCGAAATCGGCAAGGCGGACATCAAGCGCGAGGGCACCGACGCGACCGTGATCGCCACCCAGGCGATGGTCGACCGCGCGCTGTCGGCGGCGGAAATCCTGGCGCGTGACAACATCTCGGTCGAGGTGATCGACCCGCGCACCTTGCGGCCGCTCGACATGGATTGCTTCGTGCGCAGCGTTCAGAAGACCCATCGCTGCGTCGTCGTCCACGAAGCGTGGCGCACGGGCGGGCTGGGCGGCGAGATCGCGGCGCAGATCACCGAGAAAGCCTTCGACTGGCTGGACGCGCCGGTGGAGCGCCTCGGCGCGCTCGAAGTGCCGATGCCCTACAACGACAAGCTGGAGCGTGAAGTCATTCCGAGCCAGAAGGCGATCATCGATGCCGTGCGCAAGGTTTGCTACCGATGACCTGCGCAGCCCGGACCGGCGGAGCGGCCTGATCCCGTGAACATCGACATCGTCATGCCCGCGAT
>CAZNZI010000183.1:0-8546 GCA_964577475.1 uncultured Rhodospirillaceae bacterium | reverse complement strand
CTGAACGATTTCCTCAATCGCTATCCTGATGTAGGCATCGATCTGGAAGAAGTGACCAGCCAGGAGGCGATCAAAGCGGTGGCGGAAAATGCCGCCGATATCGCCATTTTCGGCGGCAGCCCGCTGATCGGCGGCTTGCGGGTCCTTCCCTATCGCAGCGACCGCCTGGTGGCCATCATGCCGGCGGATCATCCGCTGGCCACGGCAGAAAGGCTCAAATTCGCCGAGATCGCCGAATACGATCTGGTTGGGCCGCAGAAGGGCAGCTATCTCGATTCGCTTGTCATGCGGGCGGCGGCCGATCTTGCCCGTCCGCTGAAACTGCGTATTCGCGTCAATGGTTTCGAGCCCGCCTCCAGCATGGTCGAGGCGAAGCTCGGCCTGGCGCTGGTGCCCGAGCAGCACGCCAACCGCATCTCCGCCGTCGCGCATCTTGCCGCCATCCCGCTCGACGAAGAGTGGGCGCTGCGCCGCTGGAAGATCTGTACGCGCGACACCGATTCGCTGCCGACGCCCGTACAATTGCTGGTCGATCACCTCAGCACGCGCTGCGCTGAAAGGTCGGGGCCGCCGCAGCTCCAGGTCGCGCATCAATAATTTTTTCCGATGCGATGGGACTCATCCCATCGCGTCGGCAAGGATTGCAAATTCTGCTGCACCGCAGTCCCAAACGGACCGAAATCGTTTTTGCCGTAAAATTTCAAATGCAACGCCACAGCCATCGCAAACCACGATGGCTGTGTTCTCAACCGCGACTCCCTCCCGCGCGCGACGCTCGGTTAGAGAAGAAAACACCAACACAAAGTCGCGTGGGAGGGCTGATATGTCTCTTAGGGGTTTGCTCAAAGTCGCTGCCGTCGCCTCGGCCGTGGCGATGGTCGCGGGCGCGTTCGGCATTCAGCCCGCTTCGGCTGAAGACAAGATGAACATCATCATGCTGGGCGGCCCGCTTTGGGATCCGTTCTTCGGCGCGATGAAGAAGGGCGGCGACGACGCAGCCCACGATCTTGGCGTGAACTATCAGTGGGTCACAGGCACCGATCCCAACAATTTCGTGGCTGACTACGCGAAGCTGGTGAAGGAATCCGCGGCGCGCAAGCCGAATGCGATGGTCATCGGCAACTATTTCCCCGATACGCTCGACCCGATCATCAAGGACATCACGAAGAGCGGCATTCCCGTCTTCATCCAGCATGACGGCGGCGCCACCTGGAAGGAAGACGGCGCGGTCGGCTATGTGGGCTTCAGCGCCCGTGAACTGGGCCACAATGTCGCCAGCCTGCTGATCAAGGCCGGTGCGAAGAAGGGGCTTTGCGTCAACCACGTGCCGGGCAACACGACGCTCGACCTCGACTGCAAGGGCTTCGACGATGCGTTCAAGGAAGCCGGCGGCTCATCGAAGGTACTGATGATCCAATTCTCGGACGCCAGCAACCCGACCTTCGTCACCCAGGCGATCAAGGGCCAGCTCCAGGCCGACCCTGCGATCGACGGCGTGTGGACCATCGGCGCGGCCCAGGCCGTCGACTCGGTGGTCGCGATCGATCAGCTCGGCAAGACCGGGCAGATCAAGAACGGCTCGCTCGGCCTCTCGCTCGGCTCGCTCGACGCATTGAAGCAGGGCAAGCTGATCTTCATCGCCGATCTGCAGCCATATCTGGACGGCTATTATGCGCTGCTGGCCGCCTACCAGTATGCCAAGTTCGGCATGCTCCCGATGGGCCAGATCTCGACGGGCCCGTTGATGATCACCAAGGAGAACGTCGACGAGGTTCTCCGCATCAACAAGGCGTTCCCCGGCGTGCGGGGCGCTTCGTAACCGAACACCAGCGGGCCCGGCCGGACTTCGGTTCGCCGGGCCCGCAGCCTTCGGCCCCGGAGCTGCGCCGGACCCGCGAGATCGTCCCTATCTCTCGCGGGTCTCGTGCTGTCTGGGGCCGTGGTCCTCGGATGATCCTGGAGCACGAGTAATGCGTCAGTCCGCCGAACAGACGATCACCATCGACCCCGCCACCGCCAGGCGCGATGAAGCGCTGGGCCGCGCGCCCTATCAGGCGCCGCCCCAGAGGCACGGCTTTTTCCGCACCATCACGCGCCGCCCCGAATTCGGTGCGCTGGCCGCCGCGGTTCTCGTCTATCTGTTCTTCTTCGCTACCACCCATGGCAATGGCTTCGTCACCATCGACGGCACTGCCGGCTGGATGAATGTGGCGGCCGAGCTCGGCATCATTGCCATCCCGGTCGGCATCCTGATGGTGGCCGGCGAGTTCGACCTCTCGGTCGGATCGGTGGTCGGCGCGTCGTCGATCATCGTCGCGATCGGCCCCACCATCTTCGGCTTGCCGATCTGGCCGATGATCGCCTGTTCGCTGATCCTGGGTCTGCTGGTCGGTCTGTTCAACGGCCTCCTGACCGTGCGCACCCGCCTGCCCTCGTTCATCGTCACCCTGGGCGGCAGTTTCTGCGTCGGTGGCCTGTCCCTCGGCTTTGCCCGCCTGCTGACCAATACGACAACGGTCTCGGTGAAAGCGACACCCTCGGTTCATGCGATCTTCGCTTCGACCTGGGGCCAGGCCAATATCGCGATTGTCTGGTGGGTGCTCGTGACGCTGGTCGGCGGCTGGGTGCTGGCTCGCACCGTCTTCGGCAACTGGATTTTCGCGACGGGCGGGAATCCCATCGCCGCGCGCGGCGCCGGCGTACCGACCGACTTCGTCAAGATCGTCCTCTTCATGGCCACCGGCTTCTGCGCCGCGCTGGTCGGTATCATACAGGCGACCGAATACAACTCAGGCAACGCCACCGCCGGCCTCGGCTATGTCTTCCAGGCGCCGATCGTTGCCGTGATCGGCGGCGTTCTGCTGGGCGGCGGCTATGGCTCGGCGCTGGGTGTGTTCCTCGGCACCGTGATCTTCGGCGTCATCAATGTCGGCATCTTCTACACGGGCTGGAGTACCGACTGGGTTCAGCTTTTCCTCGGCGCGCTGCTGCTGCTGGCGGTCATTGCCAATAGTTATTTCCGCCGCCGTGCCATGACTGCGTCGTAAGGAAGCCATGATGGTCCATCATCCGCCGCCCCCGCCGGCCGGCCAGCCGCTGGTCGAACTGCGCAACATCTCCAAGCAGTTCGCGAGCATCCAGGCGCTCCAGGACGTCTCGCTCACCGTCCATCCCGGCCAGGTCGTGTGCCTGCTCGGCGACAACGGCGCCGGCAAATCGACCTTGATCAAGATCCTGTCGGGCTTCCATCCGCCGACCAGCGGCACGATTCTGCTGGGCGGCGAGGAAATCACCTTCGCCGATCCGCGCGATGCGCGCGCACGGGGCATTGCCACGGTGCATCAGGATGTCGGTACGATCCCGCTGATGAGCGTGGGGCGCAACTTCTTCCTGGGCGCCGAGCCGAAGAAGGGCCGCAAGCCCTTCACCTGGATGGATACCAAGAAAGCCAACGCGATCGCCGTCGAGCAGATCCGCCGCTTCGGTATCACGCGCGTCCATAGCGGCGATCAGCTTGTCGGCACATTGTCGGGCGGCGAGCGGCAGGTCCTCGCGATCGGCCGTGCCATGTATTTCGGCGCCAAGGTGCTGATCCTCGACGAGCCGACCTCGGCCCTGGGCGTCAAGGAAGCCTCGACCGTGCTGCGGTTCATGAACCACGCCAAATCGCAAGGCATCGGCATCGTCTTCATCACCCACAACGCCCACCATGCGCTCTCGACCGGAGACCATTTCGTGGTGCTAATCCAGGGAAGGGTGGCGGCGAGCTTCCGCAGGGGCGAAAAGAGCGGCACCGAAATTCTGACCTTGATGGCCGGTGGCGAACCGTTGGAAGATTTGGCAGGTGAATTTCAGCATCTGGGCGGCCCGGCATCGCCGCCCCAACATCCGATCTAACAGGTACCGCCGAAGCGCGGGCCGGTATCAACAGGGTCAGGGAACGGGTCCATGAGCGCGAAACAGACGATCGACGCGGCGCTGAGCCGCTCTATCGCGGCCGGCGAGATGCCGGGCGTGGTCGGCATCCTGGTGGACGACAAGACCACGCTCTACGAAGGCGCGTTCGGCAAACGCGGCCTCGAGGTCGACCATCCGATGACCATGGACACGGTCTTCTGGTATGCCTCGATGACCAAGGCGCTGGTCTCGGCCGGCGCGGTACAACTGCTCGAACAGGGCAAGTTTACCCTCGACGAACCGGTCTCGCGGCTCCTCCCCGACCTCAAGGACCCGATGGTGCTTGAAGGCTTCGGCACCGACGGCAAACCGAAGCTGCGTCCGGCCAAGCGTGCCATCACGCCACGCCACCTGCTGACCCATACCTCCGGCTTCGCCTACGACATCTGGAACATCGACAACAACCGCTACATGGTCGAGAACGACATTCCGTTGCTGGTCGACAGTAAGAAGAAGTCGCTGTATCAGCCGCTGGCCTGCGACCCCGGCGATCGCTGGGAATACGGGATCAGCACCGACTGGGTCGGGATGCTGGTCGAGGCGGCCAGCGGCATCGATCTGCGCACCTATCTGCGCAAGAACCTGTTCGATCCCTGCGGCATGACCGACTGCGACTTCATCATCGGTCCCGATCAGAAGAAGCGCCGCGCCGGCGTGCATCAACGCGGCACCGACGGCAAGCTGACCGCGATCTTTCAGGAGATCAACCAGCAGCCCGAGTTCTACATGGGCGGCGGCGGCTGCTACGGCACGGCGCGCGATTACGCACTGTTCGTTCAGATGCTGCTCAACCAGGGCAAAGCGAAATCGGGCGCGCAGGTGTTCAAGCCCGAGACGGTCAAGCTGATGGCGCAGAACGCAATCGGCGACATCGAGGCCGGCGTGTTGAAGCCGCATCTGCTGAACCTGGCGCTGCCGACCGATTTCTTCCCCGGCACGTCGCAGAAATGGGGCCTGAGCTTCCTGCTCAACACCCAGGAAGCGCCGACCGGTCGCAGCCCGTACAGCATGACCTGGGCGGGGCTGGCCAACACCTATTACTGGATCGACCCGACCAAGAAGCTCGGCGGCGTGATCATGACCCAGATCCTGCCCTTCGGCGATCCGCATATGCTGAAGCTGTACGAGGAGTACGAGACGATCGCCTATCGCGAATTCACGAAAGCGATGGCGTAGCCGCGGCAACCGCGCGCGTTATCCTACTTTTTGAACAGGCGCCCTTCCGCCCGCGCGGTCACCACCGCGACGAGGAGCACCGCGCCGTTGAAGATGGGTTGGGCCCAGAACGGCGCACCGAGAAGATTCATGCCGTTGAAGCCGACCGCCAGCAGCAGGATCGCCACCACGATGCCGGGCACATTGTAGTAGCCGGGCCGGTAGGTGATCACGCTGAGGAACGATGCCGCGTAGGCCGGCAGCAGCAGTTCCGGTCCGAACCCTGCATTGGCCGCACCGCTCTGGCCGAGCGCGAAGATGGCGCCGATTCCGACCAGAAAGCCCGACATCGCGAAGGCAAGGATCTTGAGCTTGCCCACCGGCACACCGGCGAGGAAGGCCACCCGCTCGGATCCGCCGATCGCATAGAACTTCCGGCCCAGCGGCGTGTGCTCGAGCACGAGGAAAAGCACGATGGCGAGCAGGAGCGACAGCCATACGGCCGGCCCCAGTCCCAGCACATGCCCCTGCCCGATCGCGGTGAGCAGCGGCGGGATGCCGCTGAACAGCACCTGGCCGCCGCTGATGCCCAGCGTCACGCCGCTCATCAGGATGCCCATGCCGAGCGTGGCGATGAAGGAGCTGATGCCGAGCCGGACGGTCAGAAGCCCGTTGAGGACGCCGACCACCACGCCGACCACCAGCATGACGGGGATAACGACGGCGGCGCCATGTCCCGCACCGCCGAGCGCCGCACCGATCATACAGAGAAAGCCGATCAGGTTGCCGAGCGACAGGTCGAACTCGCCAATGATCAGGGGAATCGCGGCCGCCAAAGCCATGCAGGTGATGACCGACTGCACCACCAGGACGTTCTGCCAATTACGCACCGTGAGGAATTGGCTGCTCAGCAACGAGAAGAGGACGATCATCGCCGCCAGCAGAAGCAGGCTGGCGTACCGGCCAAGCACCAACGCAAACAGACTGCGAGGTCGGGTGGTCGCGCCGCCGGGCTGGGGTGGCGCGGACGCTGCTCCGGCGGCACTCTTGGCCGATTTCATGCGTAACACCATTGGCTGATCGTCTCATGATTCAGATTCGCACCGCTCAGCTCGGTCGCCACAGCGCCTTCCTTCAGGACGAGGACGCGGGAACACAGCGCGGCGAGCTGTTCGGGTTCGGTCGAGAATAGGAGAATGCCCAGCCCATCCTCGGCGGCCCGGCGGAGGATCTCGAAGATTCGCTCGCGGGCACCAGGATCGACGCCAGTGGTGGGATCGTCCAACACTAGGACAGACGGCTGCAGATGTAGCCATTTTCCGAGGAGTGCCTTTTGCTGGTTGCCGCCGCTGAGCCGTCCGAACAACGTTTCCCGCTGCGGTGGCCGAACGTCGAAATCGGCGATCACACGCTCGACCATCGCCTGCTCGCGCAGGGGCTGCAGGAAGTAGCGATCGATATCGGGGAGCGCCACATTCGCCGCGACGGACAGGGAGGCGATCCCGCCCGATCGCAAACGATCGGCCGGCAAAACCGCCAATCCCGCCCTGATCGAGGCGCCAGGTCCGCCCCGGCGCGGCAACGGGTGGCCATCGACGGCGATCCGGCCGCCCTGATAGGGCAATGCGCCGCTCAGCACCTGCGGCAATTCGGCAATGCCTGATTCCGCAAGGCCGGCGACGCCGAGAATTTCGTGTTTGTGCAGCCGCAAGGTCACATCGGCCAGACGGTTCACCTTGAGATTGTCGATCTGAAGGACGACCTCGCTCCAGGCCGGACTTGGCGCTTCCGGCGCGGAGTGGATCACTTTCACGCCCGGCGCGCCATGTGATGCGGTCTGGCGTCCGATCATATGGGCCAGGATCCCGTCGTCGTCGACCGCCGCCGTCGGGCCTGAAAACACCTTGTGCCCATCGCGCAGGATCGTGATCCGGTCCGCGCGCCCGCGCAGCTCCTGCAGGCGATGGGTCACCATCAGCACACCGATCCCTTTGCGGGCCATCCCCAGGACATGATCGAGATACGGCTCCGCCTCGTCGCGCGGCAGCGTTGCCGTGACCTCATCGAGAACGAGAAGATTCAAGCCGGCGTCGACCTGATCCAGCGCGATGACCAACGCGACAAGCGCCCGCTCGGCCGGACTCAGGGTACCGGCCAGCCTGTCCGGCTCGATGCGGATATCGAACCGGTCGAACATCTCGACGACCTGCTGCCGCAGCCGGCTCCATTTCACGAAGCCGCGCGCCGTCGGATATCCTTTGAACAGGGCGATGCATTCGGCCACCGTACTGGTGTCGATCAGCGGAACATCCTGATGGACGACCGCGATGCCCAGTTTGCCGGCCTGTTGCGGCGAAGCCATCGCGGCAGCCTGTCCGCCGACCAGAATCGTCCCCGCGTCGGCTTGATAGACGCCGGTGAGAATTTTCACCAGGGTCGACTTGCCACTGCCGTTCGCGCCGAGCAGCGCATGAATCTCCCCGTCGGCAACATCGATGTCGACGGCGTCGAGGACACACTTCCCGGAAAAGTTCTTTGTGAGGCCTTTGCCCGCGATCGCCATGATCGGCTCGGCTACACCGTACCGACCGGCGTCAGCGGCGAGCCAAACGAGCCGGGCAACCGCAGCGGCGGCGCTGTCAGCAAAAAACGCGACCGCCGATGCGCCTTGAGCCAGTTGTTCAGCGGCGTCAGCAGCCACAATTCACCGAGATGAATGCCGAGCTCGGTCAGGCAGCGCCGATGAATGGGCAATCCGGCAAAATGATGGGAATGGCCGCGCTGCTGCAACGCCTCGACGGCGAAATTGTCGGCGGCGATGACCGAGATGCCGCTGCTCTCGATCCAGTTCAGCAGGCGCTCGTCGGCGCCGTCGAGCACCGCATAGGCATCGTGCAGGATGGCCGGGTCGGGATTTCCGTTCTGGTCGGCGACGGCCTGGGCCCAGCCCGTGTGCAAACACAGCATGTCGCCGGTCTCCACCACGACCCGGTCGTCGTCCATGACGCGCATCAGGTCGTCGTAACCGACATGCTTGCGTGCTGCGCCGAAGCGAGAAAACAAATCGACCATCACGCCGCGCCCTTGCACACAGGTTTCGGCCATGTTCTCGATGCCGAGCTTGTGCGCGCCCGGCCCGCGGGAATCGGCGGGCCCAACGACGTCGGTCCCCGCCCGATAGCCGTTGTAGTAGACGATCTCGTCCTTGCCGTCCTGATCGACATCGAATGGTTCGGCGACATGACCCAGCGCATCCCACTGGGTCGAGTATTGCGTAAAGATCGTGACGGCGTCGTCGCAGACGAAGTCGGTCCAGCCTTCGTGCTCGACGCCCATCGGGAAATTGACGAAGTGATGCCCGCCCGGCATCGGCGCGACCGTGCGCGACGGCGGAAAGCGTTGCGAGACGAGAAGATTGCCGCCGGGGAGGTCGA
>CAZNZI010000182.1:0-7137 GCA_964577475.1 uncultured Rhodospirillaceae bacterium | reverse complement strand
AGCTCGATGTGCTGGACGGGTTCAAGGAGCTGAAAATCAGCACCGGCTACAAGCTGGGCGACAAGACGCTCCAGCATTTCCCGTCCTCCATGGCGGCCCAGGCGGCGGTCGAGCCGATCTACGAAACCCATGAAGGATGGGCAGAAAGCACCCGCGGCGCCCGGTCCTGGAACGACCTGCCGGCGGCAGCGGTGAAGTATGTCCGGCGCCTGGAAGAGCTGATCGAAGCCCCGGTTACGATGCTCTCCACCAGCCCGGAACGGGAAGACACAATTCTCGTTCGCGACCCGTTCGCCGCTTGAGTCAAGGCTCTACGGCGTTTACAGTCCGTCCCGACCTCCGCAACGCGGTTGGGTAGAGGATGGCAAACGGGCAGCAGAAGGGTGCCGGAACGCCGGCGGTCCTCAAGGATCGCTACAACATCTACCCCGGGCAGGCGCTTCCCGAGTTCGCCACGGGAACCGCTCAGGCCTTCGGGGCTGAGGACATGCGCGCCGTCAACAAGCCGATGGTGGCGCTGCTCGTCAAGCCGGGCATCCCCTATCGCGCCGTAGAACTGGCCAAGCTCAAGGGCATGGACGTGCCCGGCATGATGAAGCTGGTCGATTACGGCGTCCTCGAATGGCCGCCGATCCATCGCAAGGTGATGGCCATCATCTATGAGCGCCCCCTGGGCGGCAAGGTGATGGCCGATATCGACGGCGAGTTCCGGCGCGTCGAAGACAACGAGTTGATCCGCAAAGCGGTGAAGCCGTTGGCCGGCGCGCTCCACGAACTGGCGCTGCACGACATCGTTCATCGCGCGGTGCGCCCGACCAACATGTTCTGGGCGACGCCCGAAAAGGAAACCATCGTCCTGGGCGACTGCGTCACCTCGCCGCCCGCCTTCGATCAGCCGATCGCCGTCGAGACGATCGAGTCGGCGTTCTGCCATCCCGCCGGCCGCGGCAATGGGTATTCGTCCGACGACCTCTATGCCCTCGGCGCGTCGCTGGTGATGCTGATCCTGGGCCGCAATTCGCTGTCGGGCATGCCGCCGCAGGAGATCATCCGCCAGAAGATCGTCGACAGCAGCTATCAGGTGATAGCGGGCAGCGAACGTATCGCCATCCAGCTGATCGAAATGATCAAGGGCCTGCTCAGCGACGATCCGCGCACGCGCTGGACTCAGGACTCGCTCGACCAGTGGCTCTCCGGCAAACGCCTCAGTACCGTGCAGACCAAGATCGAGAAGCGCGCGGCGCGCGGTTTCACATTCCTGGATCGCGATTATTTTTCCATCCGCGAATTGGCGATCGCCTTCTGCGCCAATTGGGATCAGGCCGTACCCTACGTCTCGGACGGGCGTCTCGAACTCTGGCTGCGCCGTTCGGTCGATGCCAAGGAGATCGCCAACTCCATCGCGATGGCCGTCAACACCGCCGGTTTCGCGTCGGCGGACAAGCGCATCGCCGGCGACATGATGCTCTGCAAGGTCTGCCTCATTCTCGATAAGCTGGCACCGATCCGCTACAAGTCGGTCTCGACCTATCCCGACGGCGTCGGCAATCTGCTCGCGGTCACGATCTCCGAGGGCGGCGAGGTGCGGCCGATTGCCGACATGCTGTTGCGCGAAGTCCAGAAGACCTGGATGGATACGCGCGAATACACGCCCGACAATGCCGTGATCGACGCCAATTTCCGCGCACAGCGCGCTTTCCTGGAAAAGGGCCAGACGATCGGCAACGGCATCGAGCGCGTTCTCTACGAAATGAACGAGTCGGTCGCCTGCCAGAGCCCATACACCGCCGACGATTTCGTGCTCGAGATCCGCGACCTCCTGCCGGCGCTCAATGCCACCGCCAAGAAAGCCGAGGGCAAGGCCTGGCCGATCGACCGGCACGTGGCCGCTTTCATCGGCGCGCGCACCACCTTCGACATCGATCGCAATATGCAGGAGATCGCCGAAACGTCGCCCGAGAAGCAGACCCTGGGGATGCTCAACTTGCTGGCGATTCTCCAATGGCGACAGGGGCAGAGCCAGCTCTACGGCCTGACCAGCTGGGTCGGCGGCCTCGTGCAACCGATCATCAACAGCTATCACAACCGGCAGAAGCGCCGCGACCTGGAGCGCGAAGTGCCGCGTCTGGTGCGGCAGGGCAACCTGATCGACCTGTCGCGGCTGCTCGATAGCGCCGAGGAGCGGATCAAGGACCAGAACGGCTTCGACGAAGCCTGCAATGAATATCGCGAGACGCAACGCGAGATTAAGGAAATCGAGGGTACACTCACCAATCGCGACGAGACGGTTGCCAAGACGGCGCAGCAGGTGGCCGCGTTGGTGTCCGTTACGCTGGCGTTGATGACGGTCCTGGTGCTGTTGGTGGTGAGAATCTGATGGCCAAGGCTCCCGCAAAAGGCAAAGCACCCGCCAAGGGCAAAGGCAAAAGCGGGAAGGGCGCGCCGATGGCGGCGGGACCGCTGATGAGCCAATCCAACAAGCTGGTGATCGGCCTCGCGCTTCTGGCCCTCGTGCCGTTCTCGCTCCCGACCTTGCTTCTGCTGTTCGTCGGCATGTTGCCCACACTGGCCGCCGCTTTCGCCGAACGCGGTACGGCGCGGCAGGCTTGGGTCAGTGTCGGCGGGCTCAATTTCGCGGGACTGTCGAACTGGCTGCTGAACCTCTGGTTCTCTCACCATACGCTGTCATATGCGCTCAGCCAGTTGCGCACGATCACGCCGTTGCTGGTCGCCTATGCTGCCGCGGCGTTGGGCTGGGCGCTGTATCTGGCGATGCCGCCCTTGGTCAATGCGGTGACCAGCGTGACGTCGCAACGCCGGGTCGTGACGTTGGCCGCCCAGCAGCGCAAGCTGGTCGATCAATGGGGCGACGGCGTGATCAGCCGCGAGTCGAAAAACGCGGATAAGGTCGGCGATGGCGCACCTGTTCCGCCTCCTGCGGCGCCCGCCCGCGCCTGACCTCCGCGATCTCCGTCGATCAGTTCTGTTCCGGCGCGCGGCCGTGCTTCACGGATTTCTGCAGCTTCTCGAAGGCGCGCACTTCGATCTGGCGCACGCGCTCGCGTGAGATGCCGTAGCGCTGGCTGAGATCTTCCAGCGTCACCGGTTCGTCCCGCAGACGGCGGTCGATCAGGATGCTGCGTTCCCGCGTGTTGAGCGTCATCAGCCCATCGGCCAAAAGGTGGCGGCGGTTGCCGATTTCCTCGCGGCGGGCGAGTTCGACTTCCTGGTCGTCGTGCTCGTCGACCAGCCAATCCTGCCACTCGTCTTCGCCATCCATCCGCACCGGCGCATTGAGGCTGTGGTCGGGGGAGGCGAGGCGACGGTTCATGTTGACCACTTCGGTCGTGCTGACGCCGAGGGTCTTGGCGATGCGATCAACCGTCTCGGGCGGCAGATCGCCTTCCTCGAAAGCCTGCATCTGCGCCTTCATGCGGCGCAGGTTGAAGAACAGCTTCTTCTGCGCGGCGGTGGTGCCCATCTTCACCAGCGACCAGCTGTGCAGGATGTATTCCTGAATCGAGGCGCGGATCCACCACATGGCATAGGTCGCCAGACGAAACCCGCGGTCGGGGTCGAAGCGCTTCACCGCCTGCATCATGCCGATATTGCCTTCGCCGATCAACTCGCCCAACGGCAGGCCGTAGCCGCGATAGCCCATGGCGATCTTGGCGACCAGACGCAGATGGCTGGTCACCAACCGCTCGGCGGCGCGCTCATCGCCTTTGTCGAGGTAGCGCTTCGCCAGCGCGTATTCCTCGTCTTCGGCCAGCATCGGGTATTTCCGGATGTCTTGGAGGTAACGGGACAGGCTGATATCAGCCCCGCTGCCATAGGCTGCACTGATATGCCCCATGGTCGTCTCCTTTTGACTGTTGGAGAGGACCGTGCCTCTCCTGCACATCCTATTTGTAACAGTACCAGAGCAATTTGCTCAAGAATACAGAAAACTACAGACTGGAAAGGCTATTCAGCAGCGCCTTGAAATCGCTGGGTATGTCGGTTCCGAATAGCAGCCTTTCGCTGGTGACCGGGTGGGTAAAGCCGAGTTGCCAAGCGTGTAATGCCTGACGATGAAACGACCGCACTGCACCTTGGATGCCCTGCGGAAGCCTCTCGACTCTTGAACGTGTCGCCGCGCCATAGGTTGCATCGCCAATCAAAGAATGACCGATTGAAGCCATATGGACGCGGATCTGATGGGTCCGCCCGGTTTCGAGCCGGCACTCGATCAAGGCCGCCACCTGCCCGAACGAGCGCTCGACGCGGTAATTGGTCCTGGCCTCCCGTCCGCCGTTTTTCAGGACGGCCATCTTCTTCCGGTCGCGTGTGCTGCGGCCGATATTGCCGTCGATCGCGCCGCTTGGCGGCCGGGGGACGCCCCAGCACAGGGCCTTATACGCTCGCGTGATGGTGTGGGCCGCGAATTGGGTAGCCAGGCCGCGATGGGTGATGTCGTCCTTCGCTGCCACGATCAGGCCGCTCGTATCCTTGTCGAGCCGGTGCACGATGCCCGGCCGTTTCTCTCCGCCGATGCCTGACAGCGAGCCGGCGCAGTGGTGAAGCAGGGCGTTCACAAGCGTCGCCGAGCTGCTGCCGGGTGCGGGGTGAACCACCATACCCGCGGGTTTGTCGACGACGATCAGATGTGCGTCCTCGAAGACAACGGTGAGCGGTATCGATTCGGCTTTGGGCGCGGCAGGCAAGGGGGCGGGGATTGTGAGCACGACCTCGTCGCCCGTCCGCACCTTACGGCTGGGATCGGCAACCGCCTTGCCGCTCACGGCGACGCGCCCGTCTTCGATCAGCGCCTTCAGCCGCGAGCGCGACTGCGCCGGCAGCATTGCCGCCAGCCAGCGGTCGAGGCGCTCGCCCGCTTGTGGGGCCGCGACCGTCCATGTATGTAGGGCTTCCGATTCTTCCATGATTCCGTCGTTCCGCTGTGAGGCTGGCTTAAAGCATGCAGGGCATCAAGGCACTCGTGATCGGCATGGGCATGCTGATCCTCGTCGGCACGGCGGTGCTGATTTATGGCTGGACGCACCAGTGGAGCAAGGCAACAGCACCAGCCAACGCATCGCAGACCGCATCGGTTCGTGCGCCATCGACCGACTCCGATGCGGCGGTCAATGGTGCGCCGTATGACGTGACGGTTCCGCTGCCCGATGGCGCGCATTTCGAGCAGATGACGGCTACCAGCGATCGCGTGCTGCTCCGCTTTTCAGGGCCGGGCGGAGAGCGCATCGTGGCGATCGATCCGCGGACCGGGCATATCAGCGGTTCGATCGGCGTGCCTGTACCGTCAAAATGACTGACGATCTCCCGCCGCGGCTGATCATTTCCGCCGCGCAACGGGATGTTCTGCGCGAGCGTGCCGAAGCGGCCTATCCCAACGAGTTCTGCGCGCTGCTGGTCGGCCGCGACGACGACGGCGGCGTCTGTCGCGTGACGCGCGTCGTCCCGGCGCCCAATGTCCATCCCGAGCCGCGGACCGGTTTCGAGGTCGATCCCCGCGTCCTGATCGAGACGTTGCGTCAGCTCCGTCAGGCTGAACAGTCGGGGGAAGGGACGGGGGAACGGCTCGTCGGCCATGTCCATTCCCATCCGGATGGTCCGGCCGTGCTCTCGGATCGAGACCGCACCCAGGCCTTCGATCCCGGCCAATTCTGGATCGTGATGGCCGTCCATGCGGGCCGGCTGCAGGCCACCGCCGGCTTTCAGGTGATCGAAGGCGGCGCCAGTTCGATCATCTTCCGTACAGTCCCGATCGCCGGATAGCGGAGCAGAAAGCCCTTGATCGGGAGGTTCGGCGCGGTCTACATAGGCGCCTCGCTTGGTTGGTCCCCTTCGTCTAGAGGCCCAGGACATCGCCCTCTCACGGCGGTAACAGGGGTTCGAATCCCCTAGGGGACGCCACTTATACTCCTGGAATAAAACGCGCATTTCGACGGATCCCGCCCTTGGAGCACGGCAAGGCGGCTCCGGGATGTTGGCGGATTCATCATGGCATATACTAAATAATAGTTAGCCATTCATGGGTACTCATAAGGCGCTCGTAATCCAGGCTTGCACATAGTATTATCCACCTGTGAGGGGGTACTATTTCCAAACAAAATTCCCAAGGTACCTGGGACAAGTGCCGCTGTTAGTATGAGTGCGACAGTAGAGCGAAAAACGCTCTACTTACAGGTCTCTAGAACGGAGATGACGAGTGTCGACAGTCTCGCGGACCGCATCATTGCGGGCTAGTCCGCACACAGCGGAAAGGCAGCTAGAGCTGCATTCCTCCCCATTGTTGGCTTACCCAACCAACCCCAGGTTCTGGAGTTTGGACCGATGACTAATCCGACTCAGGTACTCGTGCAGGCGCTGCCGGAGACCACGATAGCCGGCTACACGATCACGCAGATCCAAGCGCTCAGTACGACGGCGATGATCCCGTATCTGACTGCGACGCAGATGCCGTATTTCACGGCAACGCAGATCGCGGAATTCACGGTATCGCAGCTGCCGTCCTTCTCGGCGACCCAACTTGGCGGGCTTGAGACGACTCAGGTTCAGGCCTTCGAGCAAACGCAGATCGCGGTGCTCAACAAGACCCAGGTCAACGGTCTTGGCATAACGAATATCGGTTCGCTCCTGTCGACGCAGGTCGGGGCCCTGTCGGTGACGGTACTGAACGCTCTCACCGCGACCATCCTCTCCAGTTTGACCACGACTCAGGTCCAGGGCTTCTCCGATACCCAGGCTGCCGGCTTCACGGCTACGGCGCTGAACGGTCTCGGCACCACGAATCTGTCTTCATTCACGACCACCGAAATTGCCGACCTGTCGATCACCGCCTTGAACGGCATCACCGTCGCGAACCTGGTCAACCTGACGACGACGGAGGTTGACGCGCTGACGGTGACGCAGGTTGCGGGCCTGTCGAAGACGGCGCTGAACGGGCTCGGCATCACGAACCTGTCTGCGCTGACGGATACGCAGGTTGCGGCCCTGACGGTGACGCAGCTGAACAACCTGACGGCGACGAACCTGTCGAACCTGACGGCGACGCAGGTGCAGGACTTCACGGCGACGCAGGCGGTTGGCCTGACGGCGACGACGCTGAACAACCTGGGCATCACCAACCTGTCG
>CAZNZI010000181.1:0-5643 GCA_964577475.1 uncultured Rhodospirillaceae bacterium | reverse complement strand
GAAGGCCTCGCACCGCTCCGGACCCTGCGCCGGCGTCTGCGGTCGCCCTACGCCATACCTTGGTATCTGCTGCTGGGCCCCGAAGGTGTGGGCAAGTCGACCGTGATCGGCAACAGCGGACTTAAGCTTCTCGGTCAGCCGCAGACGGCGGAGACGACGCGCGGCTGCACGGTGATCCTGACCGAAGAGGCCACCTTCTTCGATGTCGCCGCCGGCTACGTGATGCGGCAGAAGATCACGCCGGTCGAGAACGCCGGCTGGCGCGCACTGCTCAGCGGACTCGCGGACCGGCGCCGCCGGCTGCCGCTCAACGGGGTGATCCTGGCGCTCAGTCCGGCCGACTTGGTGATCGCCGATCCGGTCGAGCGCGAGGACCTGGCCGACGGCATCCGGGCGCGGCTGCGCGAACTCGACACGAAGGTCCGCTTCCGCCTGCCCGTCTACGTCATGCTGACCAAGCTCGATCTGGTGCCGGGCTTCGTCGAGTATTTCGACCGGCTCGATCCCGATCAGCGCAGCCAGGCCTGGGGCTTCACCTTCCCCCTTGAAGAACCCAATGCGGGCGTGGCCGCCGTCGAAGGTTTCGTGCGCGCCTTCGATGCCCTGCTCGACGATCTCAAGCACCGCCAGACCGATCTGCTGCATCGCGAGTCCGACCGCCGCCGTTCGGCGATGATCCTGGGATTTCCAAGTCAGCTCGCCGCGCTGATGCCGGTGATCAGCGATGTGCTCGACCGCGTCTTCCGGCCCGACGAGCGCGGCAAGCGGCCGTTGCTGCGCGCCGTCTATCTCACCAGCGGCCGGCAGGACCTGCTGACCATCGACCGCATGCTGCCGCCGATGGCCGAGCGCTTTGCCCTGCCGCCGACTGCGGCGCTGCCGCCTGACCTGACCGTCGACGAAAGTGCGCTCGGCTGGTTCATCACGCGGCCCTTGCGCGAAGGCATCCTGCGCGAGGCGGGCCTGGTGTTCCGCCAGCGCAATCCCTTCCGTGGCCTCTTCCTGATGCGCACCGCGGTGACGACCGCCGTGATCCTGATCTGCCTCCTGATCGGCGCCGCTTTCGTGCCGATGTTCCAAGGCACGGTGCGGCAGGTACAGGAGCTGATCGGCGATATCGATCGGCACAAAAGCAAGCTGGGCGGGGCCGACATGGCCGGCCAGGTGCGGCTAATGGAATTCCTGGCGACGACCGCCCCCGACCTGCCGACTCTGCCGCAACCCTTCTCGCATCTGCCCGAGCCGTTCGATCTCGACCCCGGCCATATCGATCGGCTGCGCGCGGTCTTCGTCGACTCACAAGTGCTCATCTACAACCGCGCCTTCTATCCGCCGGTAGTCGGCGCGGTGCAGAACAAGCTGGCCGATGTCAACGCGCCGAAAGCACAGATCGCGGGCGCGCTCCACGCCTATCGCGAGATGGGCGGCGCCGAGACGCCCGATGCCCAGACCCTCGATCCTTGGTTCGAAGCCGCGGCGCAGCAAACCATGCCCGGCGATACGCTGATGCAGGAACGGCGGCGCTTCGTCGAATACGGCCTCGCCCAGTTCCTGCGCACGCCGCATAAGCTGCCGCTGTCCCACGATCTGCTCGCTTCGGCCGATCAGCGCCTGGCGCAGAAAGGCACACCATAGCCATGGGCGCGATCCTGAAAGCCATCGGCCGGCTGTTGCGCTCCCCATGGTTCTGGATGCTGGTCGCGGCGATCGCCCTTTGTGCGATCGCCTGGTTCGTCGGCCTGCTGATCGCCGTCGGCGCCGACCGGCCGCTGGCCTCGGTCACCACGCGGCTGATCATCCTGCTCGGCATCGTCATCCTGTGGGGTCTCGCCAATCTCATTTTTCGCCTCAGCCAGGAGCGCAGCAACGAGCGGATGGTCGACGCGCTGGAACAGCGCAACCTGGAGGCGGAGCGGCAGGCCGCCGCCGACCAATCGGCCACCGAGGAAGAACTCGCCGCGATCCGCCACCGTGCCGACGAGGTCCTGGGCTTGTTGCGCACCGCCCGGTTCGGCCGGCGCTGGCGACGGCGCTATGTCTACCAGCTGCCCTGGTATCTGGTGGTCGGCCCGCCCGGCTCGGGCAAGACCACGGCACTCCTCAATTCCGGCCTCCGCTTCCCCTTGGCCGAGCGCACGGGCCGCAAGCTGTTCACCGGCATCGGCGGCACCAGGAATTGCGATTGGCTGCTGGCCGAGGACGCCGTCCTGATCGATACGGCCGGCCGCTACACCACCCAGGATGTCAACCCCGCCGTCGAGACCTCGGTGTGGATGAGCTTCCTCGATTTGCTGAAGCGCCACCGCCCGCGCCAGCCGATCAATGGCGTGGTGGTGATGGTCGCTCCTGTCGAGCTGATGCGCATGACGGAACCTGAGCGCGAAGCCCGCGCCGCCGCCATCCGCGAACGCCTGCTGGAACTGCGCGAACGCCTCGGCGTGCGCTTTCCGGTCTATGTGGTCTTCAGCAAGCTCGACCTCGTGCTGGGCTTCAGCGAGTTCTTCGAGTCGCTCGGCCGCGAGGACCGCGCCCAGGTGTGGGGCCAGACTTTCCCCTTCGATGATGGTCATGACGACGACGGCGCCGTCTCCGCCTTCGGCACCGGCTTCGATGCGCTGATCGCGCGGCTAGAGCATCGTGTCGTGCGGCGCTTGCAGGAGGAGGCCGATGGCCGCCGCCGCGGCCGCATGCTCGACTTCCCGGTCCAGTTGGCGACGCTCAAGCCGGTCCTCCAGGTCTTCCTGCGCCGCGTCTTCCTCACGAACCGCTATGATGCGCAACTGTTGTTGCGCGGCTTCTATCTCACCAGTGCGACCCAGACCGGCTCGGCCGAGGACGTACTGGCCGATGCCGTCGCGCCCAGTTTCGCGATGACCGGCAACCAGCTTCGCCCGCCGCCGGAACCCGCACCGCCGGCGCCGCGCGCCGTATTCCTCCAACGCCTGTTCCCCGAGGTGGTCTTCGCCGAGGCCGATCTGGTCGGCACCGATGTGCGGCTGGAGACGGCACGGCGCTGGACGCGGCGCGGGATCGCCGGTGGCGTTGCAGTGGCGGCCATTGCGCTCGCCGCCGGCTGGTATGTCTCGTTCGAAGACAACCGTAACGCCCTTGATGCCGCCGTCGCCGGCGCCGACACGATCAATAACGACCACAGTGCGCTCCGCACCGCCGCCCCAGGGCCTGAAACCCTGCGCGATCTCGGCACGACGCTCGATCATCTGCGGGCGCTTCCCACCGGTTACGGCGCACAACATGACGAGCAGGAGCAACCTTTCGCGCTCGCGCTCTATGACCAGAGCCCGATCGGCACTGCAGCGGTGGACGCCTATCGCCGCGGCCTTGACCGCCTGCTGCTGCCTGACCTTCTCAAGCGGCTGGAGAGCCAGCTTGCGCCGCGGTCGACGACGCCGTCGCTCCTCTATCAAACGCTCAAGGTCTATCTGATGCTGGGCCAGCGCGGCCCACTCGACCGTGCACTGATCCTGGCCTGGATGGGCCTCGATCTCGAACAGCGTCTGCCCGACGATCCCGATCTGCGTGCCGATCTGGTGAAGCATACCAGCGCGCTGCTGGAATCGCTGCCCGCCGACACCAAGCTGGACGACACCAAGATCGCCACCGCGCGCGAGCAGCTCTCTGGTACTACGCTGGCCATGCGTGGCTACGACATCCTGAAGCAGCTGCCAGTGGTGAAGGAACTGCCGCAGTGGCGGCCGATCGACTATGTCGGTCCGGCGGGCACCAAGGTTCTGCTGCGCCCCTCGGGCCGTTCGCTGCTCGACGGGATCGATGGGCTCTACACCAAGAATGGGTTCTTCGACGTGTTCCTGCCCTCGTCGGCCAAGATCGCCGAGGCCGAGGCGCAGGAAGGCTGGGTGCTGGGCCTCGACAACGACAAGAAGATCGCGCTGGTCCAATCGCAGCGCATCCGCCGCGACATGATCAGTCTCTATCTCGACGACTATGCCCGTGCCTGGGACGACATGCTGGCCGATATCGTCGTGGTGCCGTTCCGCAGTCCAGCGCAGGCCGCCGACTCGCTCAATGTGCTGGCCGGGCCCTCGTCGCCGCTGAAGAGTTTTCTCGCCGCAGCCGGGAAAGAGACCGATCTCGACGCGCCCAACCCGCCGCCGGGTGGACAGCCGCCCGCCGCTGTAGCCGGCGTGCAGGCCAAGGTAGCCGCGCTCGAAAGCAAGGCCCAAGGCGCGGCCAGCATGGCCGACCAAGCGGCGGCGCAAGCCGGTGCCTCGACCGACGCATCCAGCCAGCTTGCCCAAGCCAGCGGCGCGCTGAAAGGACCGCCGCCCGGCCACCCGATCACTACGCGCTATGCCGCGTTGAAAGAGCTCACCGCCGCGCCCGCCGCAGGCCAGCCCGCGCCGATCGATGCGACATTGAAGTCGATGGGCCAGATGTACACCGCCTTCAACAAGCTGGCCCATGCGCCAGCCGATCCCGCCGTGCGCGCGCAGATCATGGCCGATCTTCAGAATGCGACCAGCGACATCATGTCGCAGAAGGCGTCGCTGCCCGGGCCCGTCGACACGGTGGTCGCCGCGGTAGCCGACAGCGGCCTCTCCGTCGCCGCAGGCGGTGCGCGCGCCTATATGGACAAGGTCTGGCGTGGCGGCGAAGGCCCGCTGGCCGCCTGCGTGGCGCTGACCACCAAACACTTCCCCTTCGATTCGACCAGCGACGCCGATGCACCGTCCGCCGATTTCGCCAAGCTGTTCGGCCCCGGCGGCACGCTCGATCAGTTCTTCAACACGCACCTGAAACCCTATGTCGACACGACCGATCACCCATGGCGCTGGCAGACGGCCGACGGCATCCAAATTCATCTGACCGACGACGTGTTGCGTGAGTTCGAGCGGGCCGCGTCCCTGCGCGAAGCGCTGTTCGCGCCCGATGGCAAGATGCCGCTGGTGCGCTTCGAGGTCGAACCGGTCAAACTCGATGAGCGCGTCAATACGATGCTGCTTGATGTCGATGGCCAGCAGATGACCTATCGCCACGGACCCGTGCGGAAGGTCCCCATGCAGTGGCCGGGCAAGGAACCGAGCGGTGCGCGGATTTCCTTCTCGCCCGACCGCAACGAACCCGAGACCACCATCTCCAAAGACGGCGCCTGGGATTTCCTGCGCTTGCTGGAAGCCGGCAACCTGTCGCAGGACGGTGGGGCCGATCAGTATCGGCTGCGCTATCTGATCGGCGACCGCGAGGCGATCCTCAAGCTGCACGCGGCCTCCGTCCACAACCTGTTCGGCTCGGTCGAAGACTTCGCCAACTTCCACTGCCCAACCTGGTAAGGCGATGGCGGCGGGATCGCATGGCGGGTTCTATGGCAAGCTGCCCGGCCGCGCCGATTTCGTCATGCGCGGCCTGCCCGAGACCTTCCTGACGCCGCTGGGCGATTGGTTTGAACGCTGTCTCGCCGCGGGCCGCATGGCCCTGGGCACGCGCTGGAGCGATGCCTATCTCACCAGCCCGGCCTGGCAGTTTGCGCTTTCAGCGGGCCTCGCCGGGCGTCAGGCGGCCGTGGGGGTCCGGGTGCCAAGCCTTGACGGTTCAGGCCGCGAATTCCCCTTCGTGGTCGCGGCGTGCTGCGACAACCCGGCGGGCGCCGCGCCTTTGGCGATCGCC
>CAZNZI010000180.1:0-3328 GCA_964577475.1 uncultured Rhodospirillaceae bacterium | reverse complement strand
GGCATCGGCCGGTTGGAGAATCCCGTGCAATGACCGCTTCGCCGGTCCGCGCAAGGAGAGTTTGAGATGGCCAATACGCTGTTCACGAACGTTCGCATCATCGACGGCACCGGCGCCCAACCCTATATGGGCGAGGTTCTGGTCCAGGGTAATCGCATCGCCAAAGTCGCTAAAGGCGTGCGCGCCGTGCAGACGGCAGGTGTCACGGTCATCGATGCCGCCGGTGCGACCCTGATGCCCGGCATGACCGAGGCGCACACGCATTTCGCCTGGAACGACCAGCCCAGCCTCAACGCCATCCAGCGCATGCCGCCCGAGGAGCACATCCTCTGGTGCGCCCATATTGCCGAGCGTTACCTGAAGATGGGCTGGACCTCCTGCGTCGGTGCCGCGACGGCGAAGCCACGCCTCGACGTGGTAATCCGCAATGCGATCAATTCGGGCCAGATCGTCGGGCCGCGCTATCTCGCCGCCAGCCAGGAAATCACGGTTCCCGGCGGCCTGGCCGACGAAACGCTGCCCCATCTGCCGTTCCCCGAATTCAGCTTCGGCGCGATCGTGCGCGGGGCCGAGGAAATGCGCGCCTGCGTCCGTCAGTTCCTCAAATACGGCGTGGACGCGATCAAGCTGAACCTCTCAGGCGAGTATATCGCCGGCATTCCGGCCGAGTTCACCCCGATGACCGACGCCGAAGTGAAGGTCGCGGTGGAAGAGGCCAAGCTGCGCGGCAAGCGTGTGCAGTCTCACGCACGCTCGTGCGAATCGATCAAGCAGAGCCTGCGCAACGGCATCGAGGTGCTGTTCCATTGCAGCTTCACCGACGAAGAGGCGCTCGACATGCTCGAAGCCGCCAAGGACAAGATCTTCGTCGCACCCGGCCTTGCTTGGTTGATCAAGACCTCCTATCACGCTTCGCAGTGGGGCCTGACGCCGGAAGTGACCGGCAAGATGGGCTATCATCGCGAGCTCGAAGCGGCAATCGAATCGCTCAAGAAGATGCACAAGCGCGGTATTCGCATCCTGCCCGGCGGCGACTACGGCTTTGCCTGGATGCCTCATGGCTCGAATGCCACCGACCTCGAATATTTCGTCAAGCATCTCGGCTTCACGCCGATGGAAGCCATCGTCTCGGCCACCAAGTTCGGCGGCCAGATCATGATGCAGCCCAACGAGCTCGGCCTGGTGCAGGAAGGCTATCTGGCCGACATGCTGCTGGTGGATGGCGATCCGCTCGCCAACATCACCATTCTGCAGGACAAGGACCGCTTGCTGGCCGTGATGAAGGACGGCGTCTTCTACAAGCAGCCCGATATCCGTTCGGCGCGCAGCGTCCGTCCGGCAGTCGCGTAACGAAGAAGAACAAGAAGAGCAGGGGAGAGCATGGCCAGTCAGTTCCAACTCGTCGACCGTATCGCCGTGGATTTCGACGTGCCGACCGGCGGCGGCGATCCCGTGCTGCTGATCCACGGCCTCGGCGGCAGTTCGAATAGCTGGACGTCGATCGCTTCGGCGTTCCAGAACTTCACGACGATCCGTTTCGACCTGCCGGGTTCCGCCCGCTCATCCAAGGTCGAGGGACCGCTCTCGATCGATCGCTTCGTTCAGGCGTGTTTGCGCGTCCTGGCGAGCCGCGGCGTCGAAAAGGCCCATGTCTGCGGCCATTCGCTCGGCACGATCGTTGCGGCCCATCTCGCGGCCCAGGAACCTAAAGTGGTGCGCAGCCTGGCGCTGTTCGGGCCTCTGCTGGCGCCACCGGATGCAGCCCGTCCCAATATCAAGGCGCGCGCGGACAAAGCCCGCGGCGAAGGCGTCGCCGGTATGCAGGCGATCGCCGATACGCTGCTCCAGGCCTCGACTTCGGCCGAGACCAAAGCGAAGCGCTTTGCGGTGATGGCCTGGCTGCGCGAGTCGCTGATGCGCCAGGATCCTGAGGGCTATGCCCGGACCTGCGAGGCGCTGGCCGAGGCACAGCCGGCCGACACCAATGCGATCAAGTGCCCGACCATCCTGGTGACCGGCGACGAAGACGGCGTCGCGCCGCAGGCCGCCGTGCGTGCCATGAGCGAGAAGATCGCCGGCAGCACGGTCGAGATCCTGCGCGGCTGCGGACATCAGACCCAGATCGAGAAACCCGAGGAATGCATCGACATCCTGCGCAAGTTCTACGCGAAGCAGCGCTAGGTTGAACTGGAGGCGAAAGCCATGGCCAATGTTCTGTTCACCAATGTACGGATCATCGACGGCACCGGCGCCCAGCCTTATGCGGGCGATGTCCTGGTTCAGGGCAACCACATCTCGCGGGTAACCCGCGGCGGACAGCGGCAGGCGGTGGCCGGTGTTCAGGTGATCGACGCAGCCGGCGCGACCCTGATGCCCGGCATGTGCGAGGCGCATTTGCATCTGTCGTGGAGCAACTCGCCGACACTCGATCAGATCCAGCTTATGCCGCTCGAAGAGCACATGCTCCTCACGGCCCAGAACGCCCGGACCTATCTCGACCACGGGTTCACGTCAGGCGTGGGGGCGGCTACTTCCAAGCCGCGTCTCGACGTCGTCGTGCGCAACGCGATCAACGAGGGCCTGATCCCCGGACCGCGCTATCTCGCGGCCAGCCCTGAGATCACCGTGGCCGGTTCGCTGGGCGACGACACGCTGCCGCATCTGCCCTATGAGGAGTTCAGCTTCGGCAAGGTGGTCGCGGGGCCGGAGGAGATGCGCAAGGCAGTGCGCCTGTTCCTCAAATACGGCGTCGATACCGTGAAGCTCAACCTGTCGGGCGACAATTTCGTGCCGCATGCGCCCGCCAAGACCAGCTGGATGAGCGACGAGGAAGTCGCAATGGGCGTGCATGAGACCCATGTGCGCGGCAAGCGCAATGTCACCCATGCGCGCTCGCGCGACTCGGTGCAGCAGGCGCTGCGCCACGGGATCGAAATCATCCTCCATTGCAGCTACACCGACGAGGAAACCCTCGACATGCTCGAGGCCCAGAAGGACCGCATCTTCGTGGTGCCGACCTTCTCGGTCCTCGTCCAATTGTCTTCATCGGAAGGCGCCAAATACGGCGCGCCGATGGGATCGGTGATGCAGCGGGCCCATGCCGATGAATTGGAAGCCTGCGCCAACAGCATGCGCGCACTCCACAAGCGCGGCGTGCGCATCCTGCCGGGCGGTGATTACGGCTTTGCCTGGGCCAAGCACGGCGAGAATGCGAAAGACCTCGAATACTTCGTCAAATATGTCGGCATGACGCCGATGGAAGCGTTCCGGTCCACCACCAAGCTCGGCGGCCAGATCATGATGAAGGGCGACGAGCTGGGACAGGTGA
>CAZNZI010000179.1:0-4823 GCA_964577475.1 uncultured Rhodospirillaceae bacterium | reverse complement strand
CCATTCCGCCACTGGGGCACCGGACGGCACGCGGCCCGGATCATAGCGGCATCGTCTTGCCGGTCAATGGCGGGGCGACGACGGCTTGCTCCGGCCGCCGGCCCCCCTCCAATGCGGTGACATCGGGCTGATGGCCGCGGGCCGGGATTGACAAGGCCCGGCCAGTGGATTCTTGTGGTTGCGCTGCCGCTCCACATGCCGAAGAGCCCTGTCTCCCATGATGATTCGCCGATCAGCACCCCTTCCGCTTGCCGTCGCGCTGGCCCTGATCCTTGCCCTTGCCGCTCCGGCCTCCCTGCTGGCCGCCGAAGCCGGCCCCAAATCGCTGGGCAAGTTCGGCGACTGGGAAGCCTTCGTTCAGGACGGCAAGGGCGGCAAGATCTGCTATACGGCCAGCCTGCCCAAGCAGAGCAGGAACGCGCCCAAATCCCGCGAGCGCGCCTATACGCTGGTCAGCAATCACCCCGCCGACAAGAGTTTCAACGTGATCGGCATCACCGCCGGCTTTGCCCTCAAGAAGGGGGCTTCGGCCCTGCTGCAGGTCAACGGCACAAGGTTCGACCTCTACACCGTCGAGCAGACCGCCTGGTCGCGGGACGACAAGGCGGTCGTGGCGGCGCTGTCCGCAGCCGCCAAAGCCAAAGCCAAGACCGCCACTTTCGTCGGCTATCCCGCCAAAGGCGAGCCCGTGGCCGATGTCTATGGGCTTGAGGGCTTCGGCGAGGCCCGCTCCGCCATCGACAAGGCCTGCGCCGCCCGATAGGCGGCCCGGCACGCGGATCGGTAAGGGGTTCAGGAACCTCGGAATCGGCCGTAATACTTGCCCCGCGCGCCGTTCCGGGCCATATCACTGCCCTATGAACGCACCCCTTGCCGCCCCTGTAACAGACGCTCTGCCGGCCGCCCCCCTGCGGGAGCTGGTCGGCCTGTCGCGCGAGGAGCTGGAAGCCGCTCTGGCCGAACTGGGCGAGAAGCCGTTCCGCGCGCGCCAGCTGTGGCATTGGATCTATCACCGGGGCGCCACCGATTTCGCCCAGATGAGCACGCTGGCCAAGTCGCTGCGCGAAGTTCTCGCGGCCAACTTCGTGGTCGGCCGGCCTGTGGTGTCGCGTGACCAGGCCTCGGTCGACGGCACGCGCAAATGGCTGCTCAAATTCGCCGACGGCAACGAAGCCGAGACGGTCCATATCCCCGAAGAGGATCGCGGCGCGATCTGCGTCTCGTCCCAGGTGGGCTGCACGCTGACCTGCCGCTTCTGCCATACCGGCACC
Source organism: uncultured Rhodospirillaceae bacterium (assembly GCA_964577475.1). GTDB lineage: Bacteria > Pseudomonadota > Alphaproteobacteria > Rhodospirillales > Magnetospirillaceae > JASHSH01. The sequence goes on along the minus strand of CAZNZI010000179.1, from coordinate 3,552 downwards.
CAGAAACTGGTGCGCAACCTGACCGCGGCCGAGATCGTCGGCCAGGTGATGGCGGCGCGCGATGCCTTCGGCGAATGGCCGAGCCCGCCCGACGGACGGCAGATCTCGAACATCGTCCTGATGGGCATGGGCGAGCCGCTGTTCAACTACGACAACGTCGCGAAGGCGCTGCGCATCATCATGGACGGCGAAGGCATCGCCATCTCCAAGCGCCGCATCACGCTCTCGACCGCGGGTGTTGTCCCGATGATCCGTCAGTGCGGCGAGGAACTGGGCGTCAACCTGGCGATCAGCCTGCACGCGACGAACGACGCGCTGCGCGACGAGATCATGCCGATCAACAAGAAGTATCCGCTGAAGGAACTCTTCGCCGCGCTGCGCGAATACCCGACCAACACCGCGCGCCGCATCACTTTCGAATACGTGATGCTGAAGGACGTCAACGACAGCCCGGCGGAAGCGCGCGAATTGGTGCGGCTGGTCGACGGCATCCCCGCCAAGTTCAACCTGATCCCCTTCAACCCCTGGCCGGGCTCGAACTACGAGACCTCGGAACCGGCGGTGGTGCAGAAGTTCTCGGACCTGCTGTTCGAGTCGGGCTACTCGGCGCCGGTGCGCAGCCCGCGCGGCCGCGACATCCTGGCCGCCTGCGGCCAGTTGCGGTCGGAAAGCGAACGCCTGCGCAAGAGCGCCCAGCTCGCCGCGGCGGCGGCGAAAGCCGCGACACCCGCCGACACGGGAGCGTGACGCGCCGATGAGCAGCATCCTGCCCCGATTGATGCGCCTCTATATCGATGCGGGCTATCAGCCGCTGACGGGTTACAATTCGTTCTTCTTCCAGAACTACATGGCCGCGCCTTTCACCAAACTGGTGAAGGACGGCAAGGCCGCCAGCGAATGGGGCCTCGGGCTGCAGGAGATCATGTTCCTGGAGCATTTCGGCTCGTACCTGAAGCCCGAGCGCGTCTTCATCGTCGGCAATGCCGAAGGGTGGAGCACGCTGGCGCTGTCGTTGATCTTCCCGGGCGCGAAGGTGGTCGGCATCGATCCGGATTCGCCGGGCAATCAGCTCACCAACCAGATCGCGCGCAAGAACAACCTGCCGGTGCAGGCGATCGACGCGAGCTCGCCCGGCGACGTGAAAGCCGTATGTGAGCAATTCCTCGACGGGCCGATCGATTTCGCACTGATCGACGGCATGCATGTACCCGAGAACATGACCGCCGATTTCGAAGCGGTACGCGCCTGCGCATCGCCCGACGCGGTCTATGTCTTCCACGACGTCATGCTGTGGGGCCTGGTCGAAGCCTTCTATGCCGTGCACGACAAGCACGGCCTGGACGGGCGCGTGCTGACGCGGACTCCGTCGGGCATGGCGGCGGCCTGGAAGACAGCTTCGCCCGAGTTCGTGGCTTATGTTGACGCCTTCACGGAACACCCAAATGTGTTCCGGTCCTACCGGCGCCTGGTTCTGGACCATCAGATCGACCGCATCCACGATTCGGTCGGCGCACTCAAAGCACCCTGAAACAGAAATACTGAATTCGCATTAAGTACGACTGAATGCCGCGGACCCCGTGCGCAGTAATGCGGTCGCGCATGTGATCGCGATCACGTGGGTTATGTGATGAAGGTCACGCGGCACATGTGACCCTTGTCAAGTTTTATCTACATGGTCTGCTATAGCATGTATCCTATGACTTGTTTCTATGTGATCCTTTCGATCACCCCGATGACTGCCGCTGGGGACCGCGGTGCCTTCAGCATCGGTTCGCACTAGTGGGGAGCTCGCTGACAGAGATGGCTTTGGGAACGACGCATGGCGCGCCGCGTTATGAGCGGCTCAACTTCGTGCTCGGTCAAGGCGACCAGGGCGAAGCTGCGATCGTGAAAGATGCTCTGCGCGCCCGCGGCGTGCAGCATCTGGCCGATTGCGGTACCGGCACCGACCGTCTGTTCAACGCGCTCGACGACACGATCGTCGATGCCGTCGTCTACGATTTCGAACTGCTGCGCGACCGCTTCGTCGACGTGATGCAGATGATCCGCAAGAAGTCGCGCGGCATGAATCCCTTCACCGTCATCGTCGCGACCGTGGACGATTCGAATGCCGAGACCGTGAAGCGCCTGGTGCGCGCCGGTGTCGACGACCTGATCCGCCGCCCGGTGACCGGCGAACGCCTGTTCCAGAGCATCAGCAGCCTGATGGAACAGCGCAAACCCTTCATCGTCGCCAATGACTATGTCGGCCCCAGCCGCCGCCTCGATGGGCGGATGGAACGGCCGGCCGGGCATTCGATGATCCAGGTGCCCAACACCATGCGCAGCCGCGCCATCGAAGGCGTGAGCGAAGAAGAAATCCAGCGCATGGTCGAAGCGGCCGTCGCCAACCTGCGCGACAAGCAGTTGGTGGCGTGTGGCGGCGAGATCGAGAATCTTTCGCGCGTGCTGACCGACCGCTATGCGCTTTTGAAGGACTCGCCCGAGCGCATGGACGAGGTGCGCGCCATCCTGCGCCGTCTCGAATCCGTGGCAGACGATCTGCACCTGCGCTGCCGCGGCACGCAGTTCGAACGCATCGGCGATCTGGCCAAGATGGTTCTGGCGCTGACCCAGCGCATCAACAGGAGCTCGATCGGCCAGGCGATGACCGAGGTGCAGCTGGTCACCAAGCTGGCCGCCGCCATCATGCGGGCGCTTGCCGTGGAGAAGGATTCGATCGGCGTGATGCGCGACATCGCCGACACCATCGCCAATTTCACCGGCGTTCAGAACAAGCACTGATTTCCGGCCTATCAGCAATGCGGGGCGCGGCTCACGCCGCGCCCATTGCTTTTTCCGGCCCCTCCGGCCCCGCCTTGCCTAAATGAAGCGCCGCCCTATACTCCCGGCCTTCCGGTTTCAGGCTTTGGGACGATTGCGATGGCAAAGGACGGCGTTAAGAAGGTTGTGCTGGCTTATTCGGGCGGGCTCGATACGTCCATCATCCTGCGGTGGTTGCAGGATACCTATCAGTGCGAGGTGGTGACCTTCACCGCCAATCTCGGCCAGGGCGAGGAGCTGGAGCCGGCCCGCAAGAAGGCCGAGCTGATGGGGATCAAGCCCGAAAACATCTTCATCGACGACCTGCGCGAAGAGTTCGTGCGCGACTTCGTGTTCCCGATGTTCCGCGCCAATGCGCTGTATGAAGGCGTCTACCTGCTGGGCACGTCGATCGCGCGCCCGCTGTTCGCCAAGCGCCAGATCGAGATCGTGAAGCAGACCGGCGCCGACGCGGTAGCCCATGGCGCCACCGGCAAGGGCAACGACCAGGTGCGCTTCGAGCTCGGCTATTACGCGCTGAAGCCCGATGTGAAGGTGATCGCGCCCTGGCGCATCTGGGACATGAATTCGCGCACCAAGCTGATCGAATTCGCCGAGAAGCACCAGATTCCGATCGCCAAGGACAAGCGCGGCGAGGCGCCCTATTCGACCGACGCCAACCTGCTGCACATCTCCTATGAGGGCAAGGCGCTCGAAGATCCGTGGATCGAGCCGAACGAAGACATGTAT
>CAZNZI010000178.1:0-5218 GCA_964577475.1 uncultured Rhodospirillaceae bacterium | reverse complement strand
TGCGCCACCAAGGAACTCTGGCACAGGGTCAAATCGTCGGTGGCAATGATGGGCATTTGCGCGGGCGCCGATGAGGTCTATCTCGGCCTGCGCGGGTTGCGTACCCTGGGCGCGCGGTTGCGCCAGCATCAGGAATCGGGGCTCAAACTAGCCGCCTGGCTTCAGCAGCGGCCGGAAGTCACGCGCGTCCTGCATCCCGCCCTGCCCAGCGACCCGGGCTACGCGATCTGGAAGCGCGACTTCACGGGCGCCTGCGGATTGTTCGCCGTGGAGTTGAAGCCCTGTCCGACCAGCGCCGTCGACGCGATGCTCGATGCCCTCGAGCATTTCTCGCTCGGCTACAGCTGGGGCGGGTTCGAGAGCCTGATCATCCCCTGCTCCGCCGGCATCACCCGGACCGCCAAATCCTGGACCGCGCCAGGCCAAATGCTACGCATCCACACGGGCCTCGAAGACGTCGACGATCTGATTGCCGACCTGCGTCATGGGCTCGATCAGCTGAAGCTGTGATTCCCCGCACTCCGACTGTGATAGCCGGCACTAGCCGTTCTGCCCTCGTTCCGTAGCGCTGTGCGCGGAAATGTGGAAACAGCCGGTAATGCATTAAAAATGCGATAAAATTTACCGGTGTCACATTGACCATAGTTATCCACAGCGTTAGGCTTCCTACTTCAAATTCGGGATAGCGTTCGCCGTGAGTTGGGGGTGGACCCAAACATCGGCGGGCACCGAATGGGGGTAATGTCCATGGCCACACCGTCACTCACCCGGACCGAGTTGCTCGACCGCCTCTACACGACCTTCAGCCGCTACGGCTATGAAGGCGCGAGCATGACGCGAATCGCCGAAGCGACCGGCCTCGGCAAGGCGAGCCTCTATCACCACTTCCCCGAAGGCAAACGCGAGATGGCCGCCGCCGTGCTGGAGCATGTGCGCGCCTGGTACGAAGAAAGCGTGTTCCGCCCCCTCGCCGGTGTAACGCCGCCGCGTGTCCGCCTCAGCAACATGCTCGACGCGCTGGGGCAGCGTTACGCCAACGGCGACGTCGCCTGCTTGCCCGCTCTGCTGGCGCAGACCGAAGAGCGTTCGATGTTCAGCGATTCGATCGGCGATCTGTTCCGCCGCTTGATCTCCTGCATGACACAGACCCTGAGCGATGCCGGCCTCGCCCGCGACATCGCCCAACGCCGCGCGCGCGACGGCGCCGTGCGCATTCAGGGCGCGCTGTCGGTGGCACGTGCATTGAACGACACACGCATCTTCACGGCGATGGCTGCCGAACTGCCCGATCAATTGCTGGCCGGCGCCGACCGTTCGGCTTTGTGGACTGCCCGCGGCGCCCCGCGCTTCCCCGCTCCGCCGCCGCTCAACGCGGTCGCAGGCGTGTCGAGCGTTGCGGCACCGGTTCCGGTGCCGACGATCAGCTAAGACAGGCTGGATCGTCGTTTGGAAAGCCCCTCTTCTCCCGGAGAGGGGTTTTTCATTTAGGCGTCGCTCAACCGGATCAGGCGCTTGCCCAGATTTTCGCCACGGTAAAGACCGGCGATGGCGCCCGGGCAGTGCTCGATCCCGTCGAGAATGTCTTCGCGATAGTTGAGGCGGCCGTCGCGAACCCAGGCGGCAAGATGGGACACGGCCTCTTCGTAGCGATGCTGATAGTCGAAGACGATGAAGCCCTGCATGTGCGCGCGTTTGACCAGGATGTACCGCTCGACCCGTGGCCCCATCGGTGGCGGATCCCAATTAGCGACCGACGCGGTGCCGCAGATCACCACGCGAGCGTTGAAGGCGAGTTGTTTGAGAACCGCGTCGCTGATCGCTCCGGCCGTGTTGTCGAAATAGACATTCACGCCGTTCGGACAGGCGGCGCGGAGCGCATCGTCAACCGGACCAGCTTTGTAATCGATTGCCGCATCGAAGCCGAACGCCTCGCGGCAGAGCGCCGCTTTCTCGCGCCCGCCCGCGATGCCGACGGTGCGGCATCCGGCGATCTTGGCGATCTGTCCCACGGCGGAACCGACCGAGCCCGCGGCAGTCGAGACGACGACCGTATCGCCGGGCCGCGGCTGCCCGACATCGAGCAGAGCGAAATAGGCCGTCACACCGTTGAGGCCGAGCACGCCGAGAGACAGGGACAACGGCAGATCGGTCTCGCGCACCTTGCGGGTGATCTGCGATCCGTCTGAAATGGCGTAGGTCTGCCAGCCGAGCATCCCCATCACCTGATCGCCTTCGGCGTAGCCGGGATGGCGCGACGCGACTACATGGCCGGCTGCGAAGGAGCGCATCACCTCGCCGATCGCGATCGGCGTCGAATAATTGGCCGCCGCATTGACCCAGCCGCGCATCGCCGGCTCGACGGAGAGAAAATCATTACGCACGAGGAATTGTCCATCGCGCAGTTCGGGCACAGCATTTTCGGCGATCTCGAAATGCTCGGCCTCGGGAATTCCCGTTGGCCGGAATTTCAACCGGACCAGCCGGTTCGTCCGCGCCACCATCGGTGCCTAGCCGCCGTAGAGCTGTTCGGGCGGAACCAGAACCGGCGCGATCTCGTCGAACCCGTCGGCACCCAGGGAGCGGAAGAAACAGTTGCGGTGCCCGGTGTGGCAGGCGACGCCGACCTGATCGACCTTCAGCAGGATCGTATCGCCGTCGCAATCGACGAGGAATTCGACCAGCTTCTGGGTCTGGCCCGAGCTTTCGCCTTTGCGCCACAGCTTCTTGCGCGAGCGCGAATAGTAGACCGCCTGTCCGGTCCGCAGCGTCTCTTCCACCGCCTCGCGATTCATCCAGGCCATCATCAGCACTTCGCCCGTGTCATGCTGCTGTGCGATCGCGGCGACAAGACCGTTTTGGTCAAAGGCCAGCGCGTCGAGCGCGGGGGCAGGATCGATCATCGAAATTCTCCACGGCACGCAAAGAAAATGGCCTCCCCCTATATAGGGCGAGGCCATCCAAAAAGCTTGTGCCGTTTCCGGCTGCGTTATTTGACGGTGGCCGGCGTGCAGGATTGACGGCGGCCGGCGATCGCGTGACAGATTTCCAGCGCCGTTTTCTTGTCGGCGACCGGGCCGGCATAAAGCCGCCAGACCGAACCGCCGCGGCGCAGCTTGATCTTCTCGATCTTCGACTGGAGCTGACCCAACTGGGTCGGGAACCGTTTTTGCAGCGCCGCCCAGCCCTTGCTCGCGCTTTCCTCGCTGCCATAGGTACCGAGACGGATGCCCTGGCCGGTGATCGAAGTGGGTATGCCCTTCTGCGCCGCCGCGATCGCGGCATCATGGGCTTGGAGGGCGGCCATCACCTTGGCCTTGGCCTTCGTCTCCTCATCGGCCGAAATGACACCCGCCTCGCGGTACCGTGTGATGCGGCCCACGACTTCGGCGGCCTGCACGGCTCCGGTGATCGGCTGCGGCGCATCGGCCCGCTTGGCGGCCGGTCCAGGCAGCAAAGCTTCCAGAATGATCGTGCGTTCGGTCTGCTGCTGGGTGGCGGAGATGCTGCGCGCCTGATAGGCGGCAACCAGCGCCTTCATGCGGTCGACCACTTCGCTGGGCGACGGCGCGGGCAGATCGAGATTGGTGGCCGGCGGCGCCGCAGTATAGGGCAGCAGCGCACCGAGATTGGCGTTGCGGCGTTGATCAAACTCGTCGCGCGTGATCAGCCCGTTGTCGAGCAGGGTCTGCAGCGTCTTGAAGCGGCGGATGATCGCGCTCTCGGGACCAGAACCATGATCGTCCACGGCGACACTGGGCTTCTCTTCGGCCACCATCTTGGTCGGCGGCGGCACAAGGGCGTTCAGGCGTGCATTGGCGAGATCGACCAGGGTGACGCGCTTGCCGCCGTTCACCACGGTCTGCTGCGCGTTCAACGAGATGAGGGCTTCGTACTGCTTGCGCGCGAGTTCAGGACGGCCGGTATTGAGGTAGACCTCGGCCAGCACATAAGCGGCATAGGGATCGCGGGGATTGCCGCGCCAGGCAGCCGTGGCCAGTTGTTCGGCGCGCAGGTAGTCACCCTTGTTGAGCGCTGCGATCGAAGCATCGGAGGCATTGGTGCCACCCACGGCGGCGTCGAATTGGCCACCATACCCGGCCGGATCGAAGAGCGCCGCGCAGCCGGCCATAAGCGTCACGAGCAGCGCGGCAGCGAGCACGCGCGCCACGGGGCCCCTGGCTACCGACCTTACTGACCGCATGGATCCTCCGGTCCGGAATTCTGTCCGGTTGGGCAAAGTGACAAAAATCGGCTTGTATTGCAATAGGATAGGCCGAATTCGGTTTCATTCTAACCTGAAGATATTTAACAGGACGTAAGGTTTCTCCAGGCCCCCGGTTTCGCTATCATCCCGGCCGCGACCGAGGGAGAGGCCGTCTTGCCAACCGAAACCGAGCTCAAGCTCGTTCTGGCGCCCGAGGCGCTGCGCCGGGTCCGGCGCCACACGCTTGTGCGCCGCCTGAAACAGGGCCGTGGCGTCTCCCATCTGTTGAAGTCAGTCTATTTCGACACCGACGACCTCAGCCTCTATCACAGCAACCTCGTGCTGCGCGTCCGCCATATCGGTTCCAGGCGCATCCAGACCCTGAAAAGCGCCGGCGGCCTGCTCAGCCGGGCGGAATGGGAGAGCGAGATCGACGGCGACCGGCCGGAAGCCGCGCCGCTGGATGAAGCCACGGTCGACTTGCCCGCTCCGGGCGAGCGCCTGGCACGAGCCCTCCAGCCCGTTTTCACCACCGAGATCAAGCGCACCACTTACCAACTCGCTGCGGAAGGGTGGCAGGTCGAATTGGCCCTCGATGAAGGCGAAGTGGTGGGGCCGGCCGGGTCCACGCCGATCGCCGAGGCCGAACTCGAACTCAAGAAGGGCCGCCCGCGCATTCTGTTCGACATCGCCCGCGATCTGCAGGACGAGACCGGCGCGCGCATCTCGGTCGCCAGCAAGTCGGAGCGCGGCTATGCGCTGCTGGCCGGCGCCGGCCCTGCCCCGCGCCGCGCCCGGCCGCCGCAAAATCCGAAGGACGCAACGATTGCCCAGGCGTTCCAGGCGAGCGCCCGGGCCTGCGCCGAACAGCTTCTGATCAATCAGGACGTCCTGTTTGCCACCAAGAATCCGGAAGCCGTCCACCAGATGCGCGTGGCGCTGCGCCGCCTGATCTCGGGCGTGCGCCTGTTCGCCGATTTTCTGGAGACCCCCGAGACCCAGGCATTGCGCGAG
>CAZNZI010000177.1:0-5974 GCA_964577475.1 uncultured Rhodospirillaceae bacterium | reverse complement strand
ACCGCAATGCATGATGGAGGTCATCGTGTCCCAGTCAGCATTTGCGCGTGTTCTGGTTCCCACCGTCATCGTCATCGGCGCCGGCCTTCTGCTCTCGGCCTGCGGCGACTTCGCCGGCTGCCGCATGATGCCCGCAGCCGTGACGGGTGCCCTGCCCGGCAACCCGGCCGGCGGCGGCGTCAGCGGCGCCGACAATCCGGCCACCGGCTCGAACACGATCAACGGGCCGTCGAGTTGCGATTAAACTTGAGCGGCGCGTTCGTGTTGCATCAGGCCTATGGTATGCGCGCCTCGGCGGCGAGCATTTCCACCTCATCGGCCAGGGCTGTAATCATCTGCAGCGCATTTTCCAGATCGCGCGGCGTGGTGCCCAACCCGGCGAGGGCATTCTCGATCCGGTTGCGAAAAGCACGCGGCGTGGCCGTGAACCCATCCGCCAGTGCCACCGAGCCCTTCTCGTTCAACCACCACTGACGGTTGAGCGCAAATATGGCTTGGGTCACACAGGCAGCGGCTCGATAGGCGCAACCCGCAACATAGGCGACATCGCCCCGCTGGGCGCCTTTGTGACCGATGAGAACACTGAACCGCGCCTCATCGATCGAGTGCGCGATCACCGTGTTGCGCAATGCTTCGGGATAGACCGAAAGGCGCCGCTTGCGAACGTCGATCGCGCCCTCGGGATCCCACAACACGTGGCAGCTGGCGATCTCGCCAGCGTAGATGATCGAAGGAAAGCCTGCCGGATGGCCTATCTGATAGTGGCATTCATAACGGCCAACCAACGCATCCTCCAGGATGCGGTCAACGCGCGCGAGGTCGCGATAGATCAGATCGACCGCCTGGCCCCGCACTGTGAGCCAGCCGCCGCCATCGACCCAAGGTCCCCACCCACCATATCGCGTGACCAGGCCAGGCCGCCGCTCGTCATCCAACTGGGCAGCCGCGGACTCCAACGCCGCAAAGTCGAAGGGACGCTCGCGCCGATAGTAGAGCCCGATGTCGTAGTCGGACTCAGGCCGATGCCGGCCGCTTCCACGCGAACCGCCCAGCACAATGGCCGCGACACCGGTAATCGGCGACAAGGCGTGTGCGATGGTTTCCAGCAGCGTATTCACGTCTTCTTGGACTGCCATGTCTACACGCCACCAAGGTCCCGTCGTTCCCGCGGTGTCAATCGAACCGCACCAAGCGACACCGGGTGACTCGCATCAAAGCATACGGGCCGCAGCTAGACGAGAGCCGGCCGGTCCAGCAGGTTATGGCGGCTTTGTCTGAGACCGCGATGCGCCGACAAACGCATCGGCCCGTTCCAGGAACATCTTGAGCATTGGCGACGGGTTGCTCGTGTTGTAGCCCATCGCCAGCGGCACCGTCGGCACCGTGCCCGCCAGCGGCCGGCCGACCACGGTCGGCGGCAACAGCCGTTCGGTATAGACCGGCAGCAGGCAGACGCCGCCGGTCGAGAGCACCATCGAAATCGCCATCGGCAGGCCTTCGATATCCGGCGCGGAACGGATCGCGATTTTTTCGCGTGCCAGATAAGCATCGATCACCTCGCGCAGCACCGGGGCGTAAGTGACGCGCAGGTTGATGAGAGGCTGGCCGGCAAGATCGGCGGGCCGCACCGCCTTTTGCCGGGCCAGCGCATGGCCGGCCCCCATCAGGGCATAGAGCGGCTCGTTGCTCACCAGCTTGAAGGCCAGGCCCCAGGACTCCTCGGGGCGGACGAAGGCCAGGTCCATCTTGCCGGCCGTCAGGCTCTGCATCAGGTCGGGCGACGAACTGCTGTGGATCACAAGTTCGATCGCCGCGATCTCGTCGCCGAGAATCTCGGTCACCTTGGGCAGCCATTCCAACTCGTGCCCCGAGAGGAAGCCCACCGTGAAGGTCGTCTTCGCCGGCCGCGCCGCGCGCCGCGCCGCCTCGGCCGCCGCCTCCGTCTGCAACAGGATCGCGCGTGCGTGATCGAGGAACACTTTCCCGGCTGGCGTCAGCACCATGCCGCGCGGCCCGCGATCGATCAGCGTCACCCCGAGTTCGGTCTCGAGATCCTTGATCTGCCGGCTGAGCGAGGGCTGGGCCGTGTGCAGCCGCTTCTCGGCCGCCTGGGTGAAGCTGCCCTCCTCGGCGATCGCGACGAAATAGCGGAGATGCCGCAGTTCCATGGGGCCATCCTATCTCATGCCTGATAGGCATGAGTCGAAAGATACAAGGTCTTTCCGCTTTCGGCCAGAAGGGCATAGATAGGGCGTCCTTGCAGCGCTTTTCCGCATCATCCCGCGCCCGGGCCCGCCCTCAAAGCCAATACCCCGGCGCTATCAAGGACAATGCCATGAGCACCACAGTTCTCCAAGCCGCCGCCCCCGCCTCCCGCCGGCTTTCCGCGCACGCGATGACGCTGTTCAGCATCGCGGCCGCTGTGACCTTCTCGGCCAGCAGCAGCGCGCCGACGCCGCTCTATCGCATCTACCAGCAGAACCTCGGCCTCTCGTCCGTGCTGATCACGACCGTCTTCGCCGTCTATGCCTTCAGCCTGCTCGCGACGCTTCTCACCGTCGGTTCGCTGTCGGACTATGTCGGCCGCAAGCCGGTGATCTTCGCCGCGCTGATCTTGAACGCGGTCTCGCTGCTGCTCTTCGCCGACGCGCATTCGGCGACGCTGCTGATCGTCGCCCGCGCGCTGCAGGGTGTCGGCAACGGCGCCGCGATCACGACACTCGGCGCCGCCATCCTCGATACCGACCGGGCGCGCGGCGCGGTCTATAACAGCATCACGGCCTTCATCGGGCTCTCGCTGGGTGCTCTGAGCGCGGGCGCCTTCATCAGCTTCGCGCCCTATCCGACCGAGCTCGTTTATCTGGTTCTGTTCGGCGTCACCCTGATCCTGATGGCGGCCTTGATCGCGATGCCCGAGACGACCACCGGCAAGCCCGGCGTGCTCGCTTCGCTGCGGCCACAGGTGCATGTGCCGGCCCAGGTGCGGCTGCCGCTGATCCAGGTGATGCCCGTCAATGTCGCCGCCTGGGCGCTGGGCGGGCTCTATCTTTCGCTGATGCCGTCGCTCGTGCGGGCCGCGACCGGCCTGACCTCGTCCATCATCGGCGCGGCTACGGTGAGCGTGCTGATGCTGACCGGCGCGCTGACGGTCCTCGCGCTGCGTCACCAGGAGGCCGCACGGACCCTCTCGGCCGGGATCGCGGGACTGGTGGCCGGTGTCGCGATCACGCTGATCGGCGTGCGGCTTCAGCGGGTCGAGCTGATGGTGCTCGGCGCGGCGGTGGCGGGCTTCGGCTTCGGTGCCGCCTTCTCGGGCAACCTGCGCACCCTGCTGCCGCTGGCCAAGCTGCACGAACGGGCGGGGCTGCTCTCGGCCTTCTATGTGATCAGCTATCTCTCGTTCAGCCTGCCCGCGATCGCGGCGGGGCTGGCCGTGCCGAAGCTGGGCCTGCCCGAGACGGCGACGATCTACGGAATCGCGGTGATCGGGCTGGCCCTGGTCTCGCTGATCCTGCGCACCGCGCCCGCCCTCTTCCAGCGCCGCGTGGTGGAGATGCCTTGCCCGAATGGGTGAGTGAGGTGCGCCCCCACCTCACCCCGGCCCTCTCCGCCCCCGGGGGCGGAGAGGGAGGGACCCGCGCAGCGGGAGGGGGAGGTGGGGGCCGCACTGTCGAACGGAGTCTAAGTAAGAAACTTCTCCCGCAAATCGAAGCTCGTCCGCTCGCCGATCGCGTCCCAGGTGGCCGCCAGCCACTGGTCCGCCGTCTTGCGGCCCAGGTCTTTCAGGAACAGCAGGAAGTCGAGCTCGGCGTTCATCTTGCTGGCCGCGCCCAGCACGCGCATCACGTCCTCGGCCTCGATCAGATGCATGTGCATCAGCTTGAGGTCCTGTTCGGCGCCCGGCTTCACCAGCTTGTCGGTCAAGAGCTTCTGCACGAAGGCGATCGCGCGCATCTCGGCGATCAAGGACGAGTTGAAGCCGATCTCGTTGACGCGGTTGACGATCTCCACCGGCGTCTTCGGCGTATCGAAGCGCACCAGCGGGTTGATCTGCACCAGCGCCACATCGGGGCAGGCGCAGTAATAGATCAGCGGCCAGATCACCGGATTGCCCATATAGCCGCCGTCCCAATACGGGATGTCGTCGATCATCGTCGCCTGGAAAGCGAAGGGCAGCGAGGCCGAGGCCATCACCGCATCGACCGTCAGCTCCTGGCGGCTGAACACGCGCGGCTTGCCGGTCTGCACATTGGTGGCCGTGACGAAGATCTTGATGTGGTCGGAGGATTGGATGTCCTTCTCCACCACCATCTCGGCCAACAGGTCGCGCAGCGGGTTCACATTGAGCGGGTTGGTCTGGTAGGGCGAGAGCACCGACTGGAACGCATCGAGCACCGCCGTCACCGGCGAGCGGTCGAGATTCCAGTTGCCGGTGAACATGTCGAACAGCGAGCGGCGCATCGGGGCAAACAGGGACAAGGCCGAGACGCGATGCCAGAATTCCTCGAGCGCATCGCGCGCGCCTTGCCGTCCGCCATGGATGAAGCCCTGGGCCGCGACGGCCGCGTTCATCGCACCGGCCGAGGTGCCGCTGATTCCTTCGACCGAGAGCCGCTCCTCTTCGAGCAGGCGGTCCATCACGCCCCAGGTGAAGGCGCCGTGACTGCCGCCGCCTTGCAGCGCGAGGTTGATCGTCTTGCCGGCAGGCACGACGGCGGGGACGGTCTTCTTCGCGGCGGGTGTCGCGGAAGCCGGCGCGGGTTTCTTCGCGACCGGCGCGCTCCCCGGAGCAGCCTCTGTTTTGCCGCTGCGCGGCGGGGGCGGTGGTTTGCGATCAGGCGGCGCTTTGACTGTCGTCACGCCGGCCTCGCGCGCTCTACTGCGCCACCCAGCCGCCGTCGATCGAGAGCGCGCCGCCGGTCATGGTCGAGGCGCCCTCGCCGCACAGGAACACGGCAAGGTCGCCGATCGGCTCGGGCGTGGTGACTTCAAGCATCGTCTGCTTCTCGGCCAGCAGGTCGTGCTTGGCCTCCTGACCGGTGATCTTCTTGGCGGCGGCCGCCGCATCGATCTGCTTCTGCACCAGGGGCGTCAGCACCCAGCCGGGGCAGATCGCGTTGCAGGTGATGCCGTCATTGGCCGTCTCGAGCGCCACCACCTTGGTCATGCCGACCAGGCCGTGCTTGGCGGTGACATAGGCGATCTTCTGCGTGCTGGCCACCAGCCCGTGCGCCGAGGCGATGTTGATGATGCGCCCCCATTTGCGCGCCTTCATCCCCGGCAGCACCGCCTTGATGGCGTGGAACGAGGCCGACATGTTGATGGCGATGATCGCGTCCCATTTGTCGTCGGGGAAATTCTCGGTGAGCGCGGTGAACTGGATGCCCGCGTTGTTGACCAGAATGTCGACCCGGCCGAACTCGGCCTCGGCCTGTTTCACCATGCCCGCGATCTCGGCCGGCTTGCTCATATCGGCGCCCGAATAGCCCGCGCGCACGCCCAGCGCCGTCACCGCCGCCTTGGCCTCGTCGATGGTGGCCTGGTCGCCGAACCCGTTCAGCAGGATGTCGGCGCCCTGGGCGGCGAGCTTGAGCGCGATCCCATGGCCGATGCCGCTGGTCGATCCGGTGACGATGGCGGTCTTGCCTTTGAGCATGGGGGCACTCCGTTAGGGACGATGGCTGCGCCGACTTTGGCCTGTGCACGGCGCGAGGGGAAGGGGCGTTTGCGCGACGGTTGGTATGCGCGGCTGGCGCTGCCTCCCCCACCCTGTCCCTCCCCGCACAGGGGGAGGGGACTTCACCGTTACTATTTGAGCCCCTCCCCCTCTGCGGGGAGGGGTTGGGGTGGGGGCGGCCTAACCGCTCACCCCTTCGCCTTCCCCACCGCCCACACCACCATATGTCCCAGCGGTGCATCCGGGAGCAGGCGGAACGAGAGCAGGCCCACGGCCAGGTTGGCCAGGCCGCAGGCG
>CAZNZI010000176.1:0-5269 GCA_964577475.1 uncultured Rhodospirillaceae bacterium | reverse complement strand
GAGCGAGTCGACTTCCTGTGCAGCGGGGCCACCGGGTTCGGTCTCGGCGACACCCGCGCCTTCCGCCATGCTGGCAACATAGGCGGTGCGGTTGCCGAGCGCGACGGCGGCCAGCGGCAAGCCTTCGCGCGCGATGCGGTCGTGGGAAAAGGCGATCATGTTGCTGCGCGCGGGAAGACGGTTGAGCACCAGCAGCGGCCGGCGTTTCTCCTGCTTGGCGAGGTCGAGGGTCGCGCCGGTGGCCCAAAGATCCATCGGACTCGGCTGGAGCGGCACCACCATCAGATCGGCGGCACGCACCGCGACGCGCGCATCGGTCTCGGCATGGGGCGGCGTGTCGATCACCAAGAGATCGTAGGCGTTGCGCAGGCGATCGATCTCGACGCCGAGCTTCCAGCCCTGCACCGCGGCGATCGCCGGCGCAGGCCCACGGCCGCTGGTTTGCCGGACACCGGCCCAGGCGGAGAGCGAGCCCTGCGGATCGACATCGAGCAGCGCGATGCGCAGGCCCTGGCGCGCCCAGGCGACGCCGAGTTGGGCGACCAGCGTGGTCTTGCCCGCTCCGCCCTTGCGCTGCGCCACTGCGATGATCTTCGCCGCCATCGGTCTCCATCTGCCTGCGGGGTTACTCCGCGAAGCTGAAGCGCGCGTCGCGATTTTGCAAGGGACCGTGCGATGACGCGCGGTTGGAATCAAGGCGGCCGGGCGAGTCCGAAGCCCGCGCGCGAGCTACACGTGTCGACTCCCACGCGCGAATCGAGAGAAACGTCGCCGCGTTTCGCCTCGACGTCGCGTCGTGATTCGTCGTCGTAGTGTGATGGTGATCACAGCACGAGTGACGGCGATCACAGAGAGGCGACATGCGTTTATGCGGTCGTGTTCAGTGCCATTACCGCATATTCGAGAGCCCAAAAATGGCCTCGAAATTCGCGGCCATTTTGTTAAGGACTGTTACAGTCTATCAATATATAGAAGATTTATCGCTTGATTATACTATATATAGTTACAATCAACCATAGGCAGTGACGCCTCTCTATGCTAAAAAATAAGTATATCGACCGCTCGGTCGTTGGGGGCTTCGAGATACGGGGCGCGCATAATTGAGCGACGTGACGGGCACGCCTTCACTGGCTGCCATACCACAAGAGCCTGATGAGGGTCATTGGCTGACGGATGCGTTCCAGCGCTTGATCGCTTGGTTCGTGCCGCCGGCTTATACCGACCTGCCCCATATCCGTCAGCACACCAGTATTTTCATCGGCTCGCTGCTGGCGAGCGGTCCGGTCACCTTCGGCCTGGGGCTGATCGCCTTCATGATCGTGCCGCCGCAATTTTCGCTGCTGCCCTGGGCGGTGCTGGCGACCATCGGCTTCGCGCTCTGCCCCTTCTTCGTCAAATGGTGGGGGCGCATCGATCTGGTTGCCGCGGGCGTGGCGCAGATCATCGCGATCGCCGTTCTGATCATCGCTCATTTCTACGGCGGCCTGGTGTCCCCGGCCCTGCCCTGGCTGATGGTGGCGCTGATCGCCGCCTTCTATTGGCTCGAGCCCTGGCCGCAATGGCGTGCCGCCAATGCCGTCGTGCTGCTTGGCGAAGTCGCCGCCTTCGTCATCGTCGAAATCTATGTCACCGCCCATCCGCAGATGGTGAGCGACCGGTCGCTGCTGATCATGCTGTTTTGCAGCAGCGCCGCCGTCTTCGTCTTCACGCAACTCGTCCTGATCATGGTCTGGTCGATGAACGGCTCGCGGCAGCGCCAGTTGCGGCAGGAAGTCGCGGCGCGCAAGGCCACCGAGACCGAGCTGCGCATGGGCCGGGAGCATCTGGCCCGCGCCCAGGCCATCGGCAAGATCGGCAGCGCCGAGACCAACCTCAAGACCAACGTCTCCACCTGGTCGAGCGAGCATTACCGCCTGCTGGGCCTGATGCCCGATACGCCCGGTTCGGTGGTCGATCTTCTGCTGCGGGCAGTCCATCCCGACGACCGCGACTGGGTGGGCGCGCTGCTCGACCGCGAAGCCGGCGGCGAGCTGAGCGCGGCCGTCGAGTTCCGCATCGTACGGCCCGACGGCGAAGTGCGCTGGCTGCGCCGCCAGCCGCAATTCATCTCCGACGCCTATGGCAGCCCGGTCAGCCTGTTCGTCACCGTCCAGGACATCACAGCCTGGAAGCAATACCAGGAGGAGCGCAGCCTGCTGGAGCGGCAGCTCTTCCAGTCGCAGAAGCTGGAGGCGATCGGCAAGCTGGCCGGCGGCGTGGCGCACGATTTCAACAACCTCCTGACCGTCGTGCATGGCCGCATGGAAATGGTCGAGGACGAATTGCGCGACAAGCCGCAATTGCAGGACTGGCTGCGCGCCGGGATGCGTGCCGCCGACCGCGGCATGAACCTCACCAAGATGATGCTGAGCTTTGCGCGCCGCCAGCCGCTGCAGCCGGCCGCGATCGACCCGTCGGTCCTGTTCCGCGACTTCGCCGAGATGCTGAAGCGTACTTTGGGCGAGACGATCGAGATCAAGCTGGTGACCGAACCGGACCAGTGGCTCTGCGAAGCCGATCCCGATCAGCTGCAGAGCGCCATGCTCAACCTGGCGCTCAATGCGCGCGACGCGATGCCCAAGGGCGGGCGCCTGACGATCGCCACCCATAATGTCCAACTCGACGCGGTCGCCGCCTCGATGATCCCCGAAGCCAAGCCGGGCGATTATGTGGTGATCGCCGTGACCGATACCGGCACCGGCATGACGTCGGAAGTGATGGAACGCGCCTTCGAACCCTTCTTCACCACCAAGGATCCGGGCCAGGGATCGGGCCTCGGGCTCAGTATGGTGAGCGGTTTCGTGGCGCAGTCGGGCGGCTATGTGGAGATCGCCAGCGAACTCGGCCGCGGCACCACCGTGACCATCTACCTGCCCCGCCTTCAGACGGAAAACCGCACCATCACCAAGGAAGCCCCGCGCGCCGCGCAGCCCGCCGAACAGACGATCCTGATCGTCGAGGACAATGACGAGGTCCGCTCGATCACCAAGCTCCAGCTCGAACGGCTGGGCTATCCGATCCTGACGGCGGTCACCGGCGCGGGCGGTCTCGCGCAATTGCAGGCGCATCCCGAAATTGCGCTCTTGCTGAGCGACGTGATCCTGCCCGGCGGCATGGATGGCGTCGAAATGGCCAAGCAGGCATCGGTGATGCGGCCAGCCCTTCGGATCGTGTTCATGTCGGGCTATTCGACCCACACCGACCTGCCCAATTTCGGCGCGATCGGCACGCCGCGGCTGTTGCAGAAACCCTTCGAACGGGCCGTTCTGGCCCAAGCCATCCGCGACGCCCTCACCGGCAGGTAAACAGCACGGCGCCCAATCGCGCACTGTCTCTCTCATGAAAATTGAGTATCCAATACTTGGCCTGCTCAATTGAGAGGCAGACAAATTCTTTCGCGCTGTGACGTATCGCAAGTTCCCATTCCAAAATCTCATGCTAGGCTCGCCGCGCTGCATAAGGCTGCGTGGGGGCATGCATGTCGGATGAGTTCCTGCCGCGCATCGCTGCGCTGTGCCGGCCCGGCACGGTGATCGATGTCGGCGCCAATGTGGGCCAGTACACCTCCGTTCTTCTCAGCGCCAAGAACTGCGCGCTCGTCGCCTTCGAGCCGTTCCTGCCGAGTTTCCTCGAACTGTGCCGCAAGCTCGCGCCGCCCGGCGGCGGCCGCATCCCCACCCATGTGACGCCCCACAATCTCGCGATCGGCGCGGCGGTGGCGACGGCCCAGATCACCGCACCGATGACCGGCCCCAAGATCGATCATCAGGCGGCTTCGCTGGTGAAGGACTTCGACGGCGCCCCGACCGTCAGCCAAACGGTCGAGGTGGTGCCGCTCGATTCGCTCGGCTACGACACGGTCACCTTCATGAAAGTCGATGTCGAGGGTGCCGAGATGGAGGTGATGAAAGGCGCGGCGGGAATCATCGCGCGGTCGCGGCCGATCATCCTGGTCGAACTCGAGGAGCGCCACCGCGCGGGCGCCACCACCGATGTGCCGGCCTGGCTCGCCGAACGCGGCTATCATGCCTTCTTCCATCTCGACGGAAGTGTGGTCGGCTTCGATCGCTTCGACCGCGCATCGATGCATGTCGCGCCGAAGCCGCCGGCCCAGGCCGGTTTCTCGAAGCCCTATATCAACGAATTCCTGTTCATCCACCAGGACGACGCCTGGGGCCGCGCGCTGCTCGAAAAGAAGACCTTCGACTGGACCTAGAGCCCGGCGATCCAGGACGCCGAAGGGAGCTTCCCTATCCGGCGGGATCGCTTAAAGTGACCGCGAGACGATCGTTGGCGCGCGGACACTGACAAAACAATATGACCAATTTCATTCTCGAGAACATCGCGACGCTCTGCCGGCCGGGCATCGCCATCGATGCCGGCGCGAATTTCGGACTCTACGCCGAGGCCTTGTGCGCCGTGCCGGGCGCCAAGGTCATCGCGTTCGAACCGTTCATCGCCACCTTCGTCGGGATGTGCAATCGGCTGGCGATCGCCAATAACGGGCTCCCGCCGCGCAATTTCATGACCTACAACGTCGCCTTGGGTGCGGCATTCGGGACGGCGACGATCACCGTGCCGATCGTCGGGGAGATCATCGACCATGAGTCGGCCTCGCTGGCCAAGGCCTACGACGATCTGCCCACGGGCCCGGATGCACCCCGGATCCAACTGGTCCGCCAACAGGTTGTCGTCGCGCCGCTCGACTCGTTCGAATTCCACCCCGTCACCTTCATGAAGGTCGATGTGGAAGGGCTGGAAATGGACGTCCTCCAGGGCGCGGAACGGACGATCACGCGGTCACACCCGATCCTTCTGGTCGAGATCGAGGAGCGCCATCGGAAGAACGCGACCTTCGACGTGCCGGAATGGCTGATCAAACGCGGCTACCGCGGCTTTTTCCGCCTCGCGAGCGGGATCCACGACTTCACCCTGTTCGACCGCGCCGCCATGCATGTCGCGCCGCGGATGCCGGGACAGACGGAAGGCTTTTCCTCGCCCTACATCAACGAATTCATTTTCGTGCACAGCGACGACGACTGGGGCATGCAGCAACTGCACCAGGGGCCGCTCGGCCGGCCCGGACCGCGCTGACGATCGCCCTCACCCGCCGTGGGTGAATTTCGCGACGATGCGGGTGATTTCGGCGAATGAGCGTGCGTCGAGGCTGTCGATATCGGTCGTCGCGCGCACGGCCTGGCTGAGCTGGACCAGGAGATCGACCTCGATC
>CAZNZI010000175.1:0-6159 GCA_964577475.1 uncultured Rhodospirillaceae bacterium | reverse complement strand
CCGATGCCTCCATCATGCCCACCATCACATCCGGCAACACCAACTCACCCACCATCATGATCGCCGAAAAAGCCGCTCAAATGATCATCGAGGACGCAAAATGAGCAAAACGCTCTCCCCCTCCGTCAGTGATCGCGACATCGCCCCAGCCGCAAAAGCAACGGACTTTCCATTTCAGCTCGCATCGTGAGCCATCCATAGACAAAAGAATGGGCTTACGACACCGAGTGAACCCGTAAACGAAATACGATAGCGTCGGATCGCGGTTCGCTGGCCTCGGTTGCCTGGCGCGAAACCGCTCCGCTGGTCGGTGGGGTAGGAAAAGCCATGGAAGACATTACGGGACGCCAGATCGAGATATTGAATCTGGCTCGCGAATTGGGCCGGGTCGTGGTCGAGGATCTGGCGCGGCGCTTCGATGTGACTCCGCAGACGATCCGCAAGGACCTCAACGATCTTTGCGACCGGCGCATGATGAGCCGCGTCCATGGCGGCGCGGTCATCGCCTCGGGCGTACAGAACCTGTCCTACGAGGCGCGGCGCTTCGTCGCCGCCGACGAAAAGAAATCGATTGGCCGCGCCGCCGCCGAGCTGATCGCCGATCAAAGCTCGCTCTTCATCAATATCGGCACGACGACGGAAGAGGTGGCCAATGCGCTCGTTGGGCATCAGAAACTGCTGGTGATCACCAACAACCTCAATGTAGCGATGAATCTCAGCCGCTACGAATCCTTCGAAGTGATCGTCGCCGGCGGGCCGGTGCGGCGCACTGACGGTGCGGTGGTCGGCTCGGCCGCCGTCGATCTGATCCGCCAGTTCAAAGTGGATATGGCGGTGATCGGCAGTTCGGCGATCGACGAGGACGGGTCGCTGCTCGACTTCGATTATCGTGAGGTCCAGGTGGCCCAGGCCATCATCGAAAACGCCCGGCGCGTCATCCTGGTTGCCGACCGGACCAAGCTCGAACGCTTCGCGCCGGTGCGGATCGCTCATCTCAGCCAGGTCCACACCTTCGTGACCGACTATCTGCCCTCGACGAAACTCCGTGACCTCTGCCGCGAACGCGGCGTGCGGCTGGTGGAAACCAATCCTGAAGGGGAGCGCGACGCTCAGTCCCTATGACTTTGATCCACCGGACCTTTTTCTTCTTTCGTTACGAAGGTTCGGAAAGTTCGTTTTAATTTTCGATTGTTATTAAATCGAAACTAGAATAAACCGAACTCACAACATAAAACGCTGATCGGCAGCGACCGTTCAGCTTGGGAAACATCCAGTTGGGGGTTCGCATCGCGTGGACGAGGTCTATGACCTTGCCGTGATCGGTGGCGGCATCAACGGTTGCGGGATCGCCCGTGACGCTACCGGCCGCGGCCTATCGGTCTATCTCTGCGAGATGCACGATCTCGCCAGCGGCACCTCATCCTCTTCGACCAAGCTGGTGCACGGCGGCCTGCGCTATCTCGAATACTATCAGTTCCGCCTTGTGCGCGAGGCCTTGATCGAACGCGAGGTGCTGTGGGCGATGGCGCCCCATGTGGTCGAGCCGCTGCGCTTCGTGCTGCCGCATCATCGCGGTCTGCGGCCGGCCTGGCTGCTGCGGCTGGGTCTGTTCCTCTACGACCATATCGGCGGGCGCAAGCTGCTGCCGCCGGCCAAAACCCTCGATCTGCGCCGCGACCGGACCGGACATCCTTTGAAAGCCGGCGCTTTCGCCACGGGTTTCGAATATTCGGATTGCGCCGTCGATGACGCCCGGCTGGTGGTGCTCAACGCCCGGGATGCCGTCGAGCGCGGTGCCAGGGTCGAGACTCGGACGGCGGCGGTTTCGGCCCATCGCGACGGCGAAACCTGGTCGCTGATGGTGCAGAACGGGGGGGCGGGGAGCCGCCGCACCATTCACGCCAAGGCCCTGATCAACGCTGCCGGGCCCTGGGTGGCCGAAGTGCTTTCGGGCCGCATCCATGTGAACGCAAAAGCGAAAGTCCGGCTTGTCCAGGGGTCCCATATCGTCGTCCGCAAGCTCTATGATCACGACCGCTGCTACATCTTCCAGAATGCCGATGGACGGATCGTCTTCGTCATTCCCTATGCCAACGACTTTTCGCTGATCGGAACCACCGACCGCGACTATCAGGGCAATCCGGCCGACGCCAAGGCGACTGAGGACGAGATCGCCTATCTCTGCGCCACGGTCAGCGAATATCTGGCGAAACCCGTTCGCCCGGAAGATGTGGTCTGGACCTATTCCGGCGTGCGCCCGCTCTATGACGACGGCGCCGGCGACACCCAGGCCGCCACGCGCGACTACGTGCTCGACCTCGACGTCCTGGCCGGGCGCGCGCCGCTCCTGTCGATCTTCGGGGGCAAGATCACCACCTATCGCAAGCTCGCCGAAGCGGCGCTCGATCATCTCGCACCCTACTTCCCCGGCCTCGGTGCGAAGGCCGGGTGGACGGCGAAGTCCCAACTGCCCGGTGGCGATTTTCCCCCCGGGGCGCGCGGCACGCTGGCTGACCGGTTGAGGGCCGACTTCCCTTTTTTGTCGAAGCGCCATGCGGTGCGGCTGGTCGGCGCCTACGGCACGCGCGCGCGCCGCATCCTGGAGGGGGCGCAGCATTACGAGGATCTGGGCCGCGACTTCGGCGCCGGCCTCACCGAGGCGGAAGTCCGCTACCTGATGCGCGAGGAGTGGGCGGCCACCGCGGCGGATGTCGTATGGCGGCGCTCGAAGCTCGGTCTGTTCATGTCCACCGAACAGATCGCCGCTCTCGATGCCTTCATGGCGCCCGGCGGCAATCACATCCAGCCTGCGCCATTGCGGAGCACCGGCGCATGAGCGTCGTTCTCGATCAAGTCTCGAAGACAGTCGGGCGCGAGACCCATATCTGCGACGTCTCGCTAACGCTCGAACGCGGCACGCTCAACGTCCTGCTGGGGCCCACGCTGTCGGGCAAGACCTCGCTGATGCGGCTCCTGGCAGGACTCGACCGGCCGAGCAGCGGGCGTGTCCTGATCGATGGAACCGACGTGACCGGCGTCCATGTGCGCGACCGCTCGGTGGCGATGGTCTATCAGCAGTTCATCAACTACCCCTCGCTCACCGTCTATGAGAACATCGCCTCGCCCTTGCGCGTGCAGGGCAAGCCGCGCGCGGAAATCGACAGGCGCGTGCGCGAGGCCGCCGAACTGCTGCGCCTGGTGCCGTTCCTGGAGCGTACGCCGCTGGAACTCTCGGGCGGGCAGCAGCAGCGCTGCGCAATCGCACGGGCCGTCGTGAAGGGTGCGGACCTGATCCTGCTCGACGAACCGCTCGCCAATCTCGACTACAAACTGCGCGAGGAATTGCGCGAGGAACTGCCGCGCATCTTCGCCGAGACCGGCACGATCATCGTTTACGCCACCACCGAGCCGACCGAGGCGCTGTTGCTGGGCGGCAATACCGCATGCCTGGCGGAAGGCCGCGTCATCCAGATGGGGCCGACCTCGGCGGCCTATCACCGTCCCGCCAATCTCGCAGCGGCCCGCGTCTTCTCCGATCCGCCGCTCAATGAGATCGGTATCGTCAAGACGGCCGGCACGATTCACCTGCCGGGCGGTGCCGCAGAGGTCGAAGGCCTGACCGCCGGCCTGCGAGACGGCAGTTATACGATCGGCGTGCGCGCCCACGACGTGTTGCTGGAGCGTCCCGCCGGTGCGGCTCTGGCGATCACGGGCAAGGTGGACGTCACCGAGATCACCGGTTCGGAAAGCTATGTTCACGTCCATTCCGGCGATCTGCGCTGGGTCGCTCTGACTCCGGGCGTGCAGGAGATCGAACCCGGCACGCCGATCGACGTCTTCGTCGATCCCAACCGCATCTTCGTCTTCGCGAATGACGGCCGTCTCGTGGCCGCGCCCGGCGATACGCGGCCGGGTTGAGGAGGCGCCGATGGCCCGCATCGATCTCCTCGATCTCGCGCACTCCTACAAGGCCGCACCGCTGACCGATGCCGACTATGCGCTGAAGCCGATGACGCTGACCTGGCGGCAGGGCGGGGCCTATGCGCTGCTGGGCCCGTCGGGCTGTGGCAAGACGACGCTGCTCAACATCATCTCCGGCCTGGTCACGCCGACGCGCGGCGCGGTGAAATTCGATGACGTCGATGTCACGCAGCGGCCGACCACCCAGCGCAACATCGCCCAGGTTTTCCAGTTCCCCGTGATCTACGACACGATGTCGGTCTACGAGAACCTGGCTTTCCCCCTGAAAAATCGCGGCATGGCAGCCGACGCGATCGATGCGCGCGTGCGCGAGATCGCCCGGCTGCTCGACCTCACCGCCGATCTCAACCGCCGCACCCGCGGGCTGACCCCCGACGCCAAGCAGAAGATTTCTCTGGCGCGCGGCCTGGTTCGGCCCGATGTCGCCGCCGTTCTGTTCGACGAGCCGCTGACGGTGATCGATCCGGCACTGAAATGGGAGTTGCGCTCGAAGCTGAAGGCGCTGCACCGCCAGCTCGATATCACCATGATCTACGTGACTCACGATCAGACCGAGGCGATGACTTTCGCCGATACGGTGGTGGTGATGCACGAGGGCGCGGTGGTTCAGGCCGGCCCGCCGGAAGAACTGTTCGTCCGGCCCGAGCACACTTTCGTCGGCCATTTCATCGGCTCGCCCGGCATGAATCTGTTGCCGGCGCAAGTTTTGGGCGCGACGGCGCGCGTTCTCGGGCACGACATCGCGCTCGCCACCACTTACCGCCGCCTCCCGTCGGACGCCAAGATCGAGGTCGGCATCCGACCCGAATATCTGCGCCTCGCGCGGTCGGGCAAGGGCGTGCCGGTGCGGGTGGAGCGCATCGACGATCTCGGCCGCGTACGGTTCGCCAAGGCGCGGATCGGCGATCACAAGATCGCGGCAATCGTCCCCGGCGACGTCCAGATCGATGGCACGGCGGCGGATGTGATCTTCGATCCGGCGCAGATCCATGTCTATGCCGACAGCATCAGGGTGAAGTGACCATGGACAAGCCGATCGACAACAAGGCGTGGCTCTTCGTCATCCCGGTCTTCATCCTGGTGGCGTTCAACGCGATCGTGCCGCTGATGACCGTGGTCAATTATTCGGTGCAGGACACGTTCGGCAACAACAAGTTCTTCTGGAACGGCATCGGCTGGTACGCCGAATTGCTCGACGGCACGACGGAGCTGGGCGGCCGGTTCTACAACAGCCTCGCGCGCAACGCGCTATTTTCGGCGATCATCCTGGCGATCCAGGTGCCGCTCGGCATCCTGGTCGCGCTCTGCATGCCCAAGAAGGGCTGGGGCGTCGCCGTCTCCCTCATCATCCTTGCGCTGCCGCTGCTGGTGCCATGGAACGTGGTCGGCACGATCTGGCAGATCTTCGCCCGCACCGATATCGGGCTGCTCGGCCATGTCGTGAGCAGCCTGGGCATCAACTACAACTACGTGCAGGACGTGCTCTCGGCCTGGGTCACCATCATCGTGATGGATGTCTGGCATTGGACCGGCCTGGTGGCGCTGCTCTGTTATGCCGGGCTGAAATCGATCCCCGACGCCTATTACCAGGCCGCCAAGATCGACGGCGCGTCGCGCTTCGCCGTCTTCCGGTGGATCGAACTGCCCAAGATGCGCCGCGTGCTGCTGATCGCGGTGCTGCTGCGTTTCATGGACAGCTTCATGATCTACACCGAGCCTTTCGTCGTCACCGGCGGCGGACCGGGCAACTCGACCACGGTCCTCTCGATCGATCTCGTCAAGATCGCGCTCGGCCAATTCGATCTCGGCAAGGCTGCGGCCATGTCGATCGTCTACGACGTGATCATCCTCGCGGTGTGCTGGGTCTTCTACACGGTGATGACCAACACCGGCCGCGACCGGGCGCAGGAGGGCTGAACCATGCGCGCCAAGACCGTCATTCTAGGCCTCTACATGCTCTTCCTGCTGCTGCCGATCTATTGGCTGCTCAATATGAGCCTGAAGACCAATACCGAGATCATGTCGCGGTTCACGCTGGTGCCGCCGCATCCGACGCTGGCCAATTACGGCGTCATCTTCACCGATCCGTCCTGGTACAACGGCTATATCGACAGCCTGATCTATGTCGTCACCAACACGGTCCTGTCGATCGCCGTGGCCCTGCCGGCAGCCTATGCC
>CAZNZI010000174.1:0-5250 GCA_964577475.1 uncultured Rhodospirillaceae bacterium | reverse complement strand
ACGTTGCATCCTGTTCGACGGAGAAGGCAGGGCGCATTTCGTAACGGATAAAGTGGCCGAAAAGGTCCAGTAGTTCGACACGCTGTTTGCTTGGGCCTGGGGAGGGTCAAAGAAATGACGGAAGACTTCGTACCGGATCCGCCGATCCGTTGCCGCGACTACAAGATCGGCTGCATCGGCGCCGGCTTCATCATGGCCGATGTGCATCTGGCCGGCTACAAGGACGCGGGTTTCCCGGTGGTCGCGATCGCTTCGCGCACCGAAGCCAACGCCGCCAAGGTCGCGCAGCGCTGGGGCATCCCCAAGGTCTGGCCGAAGCCCGAGCAGTTGATCGAGGACCCGAGTGTCGAAATCCTCGATCTCGCTTTCCCGCCCGATCAGCAGCCCGCGCTCATCCGCCATGCGCTCAAGCAGAAGCACATCAAGGCGATCCTGGCCCAGAAGCCGCTCGCGCTGGACCACGCCACCGCCAAGGCGGTGGTGGAGGAAGCCGCCCGCGCCGGCAAGGTGCTCTCGATCAACCAGAACATGCGCTTCGACCAGTCGATGCGCGTGCTGAAGCAGATCCTCGATAAGAAGCTGCTCGGCACGCCGGTGACGGCGATGATCGACATGCACGCCATCCCGCACTGGCAACCCTTCCTGGCCGCCTATGAGCGGCTGACCTTGCTCAATATGAGCGTGCATCATCTCGATGTGCTGCGCTTCCTGTTCGGCGATCCGGAAGACATCTACACGGCCGTGCGGCCCGATCCGCGCACCCAGTTCAAACACACCGACGGCATCTGCGCGTCCACCATCCGCTTCCGCAACGGCGTGATCGCCACCAGCCTGGAAGACGTCTGGGCCGGCCCGCGCGAAGATGGGTTCGAGGGCAACATCTATATCAAGTGGCGCGTCGAAGGCACCGATGGCCTGGCCGAAGGCACCATCGGCTGGCCCGACTATCCCACCGGCAGCCCGAGCACCCTCCGATACAGTTCCAAGCAGACGGGCGGGAAGTGGATCAATCCCACCTGGAAGACGATGTGGTTCCCCCATGCCTTCAAGGGCGTGATGGAGCAACTCCAATACGCGCTGAAAACGGGCACCACGCCCGAACTGAACGGCGCCGACAATGTGAAGACGATGGCGCTGGTCGAAGCCGCCTATCGCTCGGCGAAGGAACGCCGCGCGGTGCCGCTGGCCGAGTTCGGCGCATGACCGCAATCAGAAACCAATCCAACTGAATTCCGCCCAAGGAGGAGACCATGATTCAAGTCGGCATCTTCACCGGATATTTCCCCTACGCGCTGGAAGAGACGGCGGCGCGCATCCGCAATCAGAACTTCAACACGGTCCAGCTCGTCCTGACCTTCAAGGACATGGACCTGGACACCAAGAACATCACCAAAGACAAGTGCAAGAAGATCCGCGAGACCTTCCGCGCGCATGACCTGCCGATCTGCTGCGTGTCGGGCTATACCAACATCGTCCATCCCGACAAGGACGAGCGCAAGCGCCGCCTCGATCATCTGAAGGCGATCATCCGCCATGCGCGCGATCTCGGCTCGCCCTATGTCATCAGCGAGACCGGCACCTTCAACACGGAAAGCGACTGGGTCACCCATCCCAAGAACAAGACGGAAGAGGGCTATGAGATCTGCCGCGACGTGATCGCCGAACTGGTCCAGGAAGCCTATGACCACGGCGCCGTGTTCCTGCTCGAAACCTATGTCAACAACGTGATCGGCTCGGTCGAGGAAACGCTGCGCCTGTTCTCCGATGTCGACAGTCCGAATCTCGGCCTGCTGATGGACCCGACCAACTATTTCGAGTCGCACAACATCGGCAAGATGGACGGCGTGCTGAACCAGATCTTCGACTCGCTGAACGACAAGATCCGCATCTCCCATGCCAAGGACGTGAAGAGCTCGGGCGGCGACAAGTCCGAGAAGCACGCCGACATTGACGCTTCCGAGGCGCACAGCTTCCGCGGCGTGGGCGAGATCGAACTGCCGGCGCCGGGCCTCGGCGCGCTCAATTACGATCTGTACCTGAAGCGCCTGGCCGTGAAGCACCCCAACATCCCGATCATCATCGAGCATCTGGACGAGGCCGACGTGCCGCGCGCCAAGAAGTTCGTGTCCGGGAAGCTGCAGTCGCTCGGCCTGTAAGCGGTGCGGGGGCCCGCCTTCGGGCGGGTCCCTCCAACCGCCTGAACGTTGCGCCATCATTCCGCAAACGGTTGATAAAATCGCTGTACCGATGCTCCAGTCGCGCCTGAAAGTCACCATTGTCGACATCGCCCAGGAAGCCGGGGTCAGTCCGGCGACGGTGGATCGCGTGTTGAACGAGCGCGACGGCGTGCGCAGGGCCACGGCGGAGAAGGTGATCGCCGTTGCCCAGCGCCTCAATTATCCGTTGCCGGCGCAGTTGATCGCGCGCCCCGGGCTGATCCATCTCAGCTTCGATTTCCTGCTGCCCGCCGGGCCCAACACCTTCATGCAGAGCCTGGGACGGCATGCCGGCACCGTCGAGCACAGCGACGGCATCTTCAGCGGGCGCGGGCGCCTGCATCAGATCGAAGGCTTCAACCCGGGCGCGCTCAGCCGCGCTCTGCTCAAATGCGGCGAGAACACCAATGGCGTCGCGTTCGTGGCGTTGGAACATCCGCTGGTGCGCGAGGCGGTCAATGCGTTGACCGATCGCGGCGTGCCGGTGGCGACCTTCGTCTCCGATCTCTCCAATTCGAAGCGCATGGGCTATGTCGGCGTCGACAACCGTGCCGCCGGCCGTACCGCCGGGCATCTGATGGGCCGTTTCATCGGCCAGAAATCGGGCAAGGTCGCGGTGATCGCGGGCAGTCTCAGTTATCGCGGCCATGAGGAGCGCGAAGCGGGCTTCCGCCAGATCCTGGGCGAGGAATTTCCCAACCTGCGCATCGTCGGCTTGTCGGAAGGACGCGACGATTATTCGCGCAACTATGTCGCCACCAAGAAAATCCTCAACGAGCATCCCGATCTGGTCGGCATCTACAATATCGGCGCCGGCTCGCGCGGCATCGCCGAGGCGCTGATCGAGTTGCGCCGCGCCGATTCCGTGTGCTTCATCGGCCACGAGCTGACCGAATTCACGCGCCAGTACCTGATCGACGGCGTGGTCGACGCGGTCATCAACCAGGACCCGCGCAACGAGGTCCTGGGCGCGATGCGGCTGCTTACCAACTGCCACGCCAAGCGCGATCCGATGATGGGCGTCGAGACGATTCGCATCGAAGTCTTCGTGCGCGAGAATTTGCCGTAGGGCTCCGGCGCTTCAGCAAAACAAATCGTCACCCCCGCGAAGGCGGGGGTCCAGGGTTACACGGGAAACGGCTCTGGATTCCCGCCTGCGCGGGAATGACAAAAAGAAGCGAAGCGTAATTTCCAACCCACCGGACACCTGTCCGGCCGCGTTGACTTGCCCGCGCGGGCTCGGATAACCTGCGCCGCTACAACGAAAAGAGGATGGGATGAGCGCGTCGACCCTCGACAAGACCGACGAACGGCTGGCCGCTCTGGGCATCGTCCTGCCCCAGCCGCCCAAGCCCGTCGCCAATTATGTGCCCTGGGTGAAGACCGGCTCGCTGCTCTATCTATCCGGCCAAGGGCCGCGCCGTCCCGAGGGGGGCATGTTCACCGGCAAGGTCGGCTCCGACGTCACGGTCGACGAGGCCTATGCCCATGCCCGGATCGTCGGGCTGCAGCTTCTTGCCGTGATGCGCGATGCCGCAGGCGGGCTCGACAACATCGCCCGCGTGGTGAAGGTGCTGGGCATGGTCAACGGCGCGCCCGAATTCGAGCATCACCCGCGCGTGATCAACGGCTGTTCCGACCTGCTGGTCGAGGTCCTGGGCGACCGCGGCCGCCATGCCCGCTCAGCCGTGGGGATGGGCAGCCTGCCCGACAACATCTCGGTCGAGATCGAAGCGATCTGCGAGCTGGGTTGATCTAACCAAACCCTCTCCGTCCTTTAGAGGAGGGAGAGGGTGGTGAGTGATAGCGAACCGGGTGAGGTAGGTCGTGCCGTAGCGCCACCTCATCCTCCCAATCGCAAGCGACTGGGCCCCTCCTTCTCCCCCGCGAGCGGCGGAGAAGGGCTAAGTCACGTCACCTTCGCCAGCGCGTCCCAGTTGCCTTTGCGCAGTTCATCGAGGATCGGCGTGAGATCGGCATTCTTCTGGATCGCCGGGCCGATGTGTTTGCCGATGCCGGGCGGGCCGACGAAGACGGCGCCGGCGATGCGGCCGTTCTCGACGATCAGCTTGCGGTGGATGTTGTCGGGTTCCGTCGTGTCGGCGATCACCTCTTGGGCTTCGCTCTTGGGCTCGGTCACGCCGAAGCCCTTCACGTCGATGCCTTCCAGCTTGAGCGTCACCAGCGTGCTGGGCGCGACATAATTGCAGGTCTGGCCGAAGACGGCGGCGGCGGCCACGGTGGCTTGCGCGTTGCTGACCGACCACAACCCCCCGCGCTCGCCGGGCAGTTCGGCCACGTCGCCGATGGCGAAGACATCGGGGTCCGAGGTCCGCATCGTCCGGTCGACCACGACGCCGCGCTCGACCTTCAGCCCGGCTTCCTTCGCCAGCTCCGCATTGGCCGCGATGCCGGCGGCGGCGAGGTAGATTTCGGCGGCGATCTTCTCGCCATCCTGCAACGCCACTTCCTGCACGCGGCCCTGGCCGGTCACCTCGGCCACCTGGGCCTTGGTGCGCACGCGGATGCCGATGCCTTCGAGGAACTTGGCGACGATCTCGCTGCCGCGCTTGTCGAGTTCGCGGTTCATCAGCCGCTCGTCGCGCTGGAGAATCGTCACGTTGAGGTTGAGGTGCCGCAGCGCATCGGCCGCCTCGATGCCGAGCACGCCGCCGCCTACCACCACGGCGTTCTTCGAAGCGCGCTCCTGACGCCAGCGGCGGATGGCCAGCGCGTCGGCGGCTTCGCGCAGCACGAAACAGCCGGGCAGGTCGGTGCCGGGCGCTGCCGGGATCATCGCGCGGCTACCCTGGGCCATGACCAGCTTGTCGTAGCTGAGCGTCTCGCCGATGCCGAGCAGCACCTCCTTCTTCTTGAGATCGATGCCGCTGGCCTGGGTGTTGAGCCACAGCGTCACCTTCTTCTTCTCGGCCCAGTCGGGCGGCACGAGATAGATGCCGTCGAGCGCCGACCGGCCATAGAGAAGGCGGCCGATCGCCATGCGGTTGTAGAAGGGGTGGTCCTCTTTCGCGAC
>CAZNZI010000173.1:0-4491 GCA_964577475.1 uncultured Rhodospirillaceae bacterium | reverse complement strand
ATCGCCCGGCCGCCTGCCCGCGCATTACGCGCCGGAGCGGCCCCTGCGGATGAACGCCGTGGATGCACGCGCAGGCGAGGCGCTGCTCGGTTTCGGTGCCACGCCCGGAGCGACGCTCAATCTCAGCCCGTCGGGCGACCTGATCGAAGCCGCGGCCAATCTGTTCGCGATGATGCGGGCGCTGGACCGCGCGCCCCATGCCGGCATCGCCGTCGCGCCGGTGCCCGAGACCGGAATCGGCGCTGCGATCAACGACCGGCTGCGCCGCGCGGCATATCGCCCTTAGGCTTCACCCGCCCGCCTTCGCGAGCGTCGCCGGCATCTCCGATACCGCGGCGCCGGCAGCGCGGCGGCCGACCGCCAGATGACGGCCCAGACGCTGCGCCGTGAAACCGGCGCCGACCACGAAGCGCATCACCGGACCGAAACTGTTGGCGGTGGCCGGGCCGATGACGAACAGCCCCGGCACCGACGTCTCGAAGCGTGACGACAGGATCGGCGTGTTGGTCACCGTCGCCATCTGCGCCCGCAGCGTGTCGCTCAGGAAATCGTAGCGCCGCACGTCGATGCGGTAGCCTGTGGCGGAGATCACGTGATCGGTCATGATCGAGCGCGGCGCGCCACCGGGTGCCGCCAGATCGAGACGCACGCGGTCGCCCGATACCGCCGCCGCGTCGAGCCTGTAGCCGAGCAGCTTCGTCACATTGTCGAGGCGGCCGTTCATGAACCAGCCGGCCGCCGGGCCAAGGTGATTCTTCACGATGCGCAGACGCCGCTCTTCCGAGAGGTGGTGGAAGGCGAAGGGCAGGTTGGTGAAGAGGAACGACCGCCAGGACGGACCGATACCCGACATCGGATGGCGGACGCGCTCCCACAGCGGGCGCGGCCAGATGCTGCGCGTGTGGATATAGAGACTGCCGCGCCGGGCGACCAGCCGCACCGTGGCGCCCGCTTCGTGCAGGAGTGCCGCGAGATCGATCGCCGAGGACCCGCCGCCCAGCACCGTCACGTCGCGGCCGGCGAAGCCGTCGAGCGCGTGATGATCGCTGGCATGGGTGGAGAGTTCGGCGGGCAGGCCTTCCACCGGTTCGGGACGATGATGAAACGGCTTGATGCCGGTGGCGAGCACGGCGCGGCGGCAATGGAGCGATCCGCCATGGGCAAGCCGCAGCACGAACCCGCCCGGTGCGCGGTCGAGCGACGTCACCTGATCCTTCTCGACGCCCAGCGTGGCCTGCCGCTGGAAATCGAGTCCGTAGGCGATGAAGGTGGCGATGTCGACCGGCTTGTCGATATCCGCATAGCCGATGCCGTTCTCGCCGCAATAGCGCTTCAAGGTGAAGCGGCTGCCGGGATCGAACAGGCTGGAGGCGAAGCCCTCGGACTTCAGCTGCATGCCTTTCGGCATGCCGGTCATCCAGCCCGCCATCGGCGTGCCGATCATCACATGGTCGACGTTGCGCGCCGCCAGATGCGCGGCCAGCGACAAAGCGTAGGGCCCGGCTCCGACAATCGCCACATCGGTTTTGCTCTGCATTTTCTTGGTGTCCTTTGCAGTCGCGATAAGGAAGTCAGGGCCCGACCATGCGGGATTGCGGCGCGGACGTAAGCGCGGCCGCGTCGATGGTCGCGGCATGGTCGAGGTCGAGCACGGGGATCCGCCGGCGCAGCGCGCGGAACCGCATCCGCCGGGCCAGGGTCTGGACCCAGCTTTCCGGATCGGCGCGCACCGGCCGGGCATAGGCCTCGATGAATTGCGGCCACTGCCACGGCACGTCGTGATAAGCGCGGTGCAGATAGGCACTGGTAGGGTCGCGCCACATCTCCTGGGGATAGAGGGCGATCACATCCTGGTCGGTCGCGGCCGCCGCCACGCGGCTGGGCCCGCTCGTGAGCGAGGCGGCCAGCGCGCCGATCATGTCCGACCCGGCGCCGAGGGCCAGGTGACAGATCTGCGTGGGCCGCGGATTGATCTCCAGCAACCACGGCTTGCCGGTCTCCGCCTCGATCACGAAGTCGAGGCCGATGAAGCCGGACAGCCCGAGCTTCCGCACGATGCGCCGCGTCACGGCTTCGATCTCGGCGTCATGGATCACGCGCACGACGGTGGTCGGCGCCGTGGGACCCGACAGGGCCAGCGCCATCACCGTGGTGCCCGCCATCACCGCGCCGTCGCGACAGAAAACCGCACGGTTGGCCGGCGTGCCGTCGACATAGCGTTGCATGGTCACCGCGGGCCCGTGACGGCCGATCGTGTCGAGAAGCGGCGCGGTGCTCACCTCCTCCAGCATGCGCCGCGCCACCGACCGCCATTTCCGCCACGCCGACAGGTCGGCGAAGGCGCGCGCACCCTCGGCTTGCGAGCGGATGATGCGCACGCCCTGCCCGCCCCACAGTCCGTCGAGCTTGAGGACCTGGGGCAGTCCGCGCATTTCGAGCAGCGCGTGAAATTGGCTGCGGCTCTGCACCACCACCGTTTCCGGATCGGGCAGGCCCTCTTCGATACAGAAGGCGGCGAAGCGGCTTTTCAGCGCGACCACCGGGAACGAGGACGGATTGCCGAGCGACCGGCGGATCGTCTTGGCGATCAGCCGACGATCGGTGCCGCCCAGGCGCAGCGTGTGGGTGTAGAGCGCATGCAGGCCGCGCACCGCGCGGTCGTCGCCCGGCACCACCGTCGCCGGCCGCAGATCGCGAATGGCCCGGTCGACTACGGCGGCGAAACCGGAATGGGGGACGCAGACCCGGGTGGCGGCGATGGCATCCATGCGATGGAGGGCATGCTCGGCGGGGGCGACGGCGCCGACACGCAAGCCGGCTTCGGCCATCGCCAGCGCCAGCCGCGTGGTCGGCGCCCAATGGACTGTCGTCACGACAAGCACGTCGATTTGACTATCCGGACCCCGGGCCTCGTTCATGGCTCTTCCCGTCTCGGTGTCGTACCGAAGACTCACGGTGCACCCTTTCCTCCAGTATGCGCCGACTATGCTGGAGAGCGTTCAGGGCGGCTCGTGACCAAACGAAGCCGTCATAAACCGGTTGGTGACCAAACCGTGTCTATCGGAAAAGAGGCAAGGGAATCCGGGGACAAACAGCCATGTGCGATTGCCGTGTCTCCTCTTCGAAGACACGGCAATCGTGGCAGATCACACGATCGAAAACGGCGATTTAGGTGAAGCTGGCTTCCGTCTTGGCGCGGACCTCGTCGGGCGTGACGCCGGGCGCGCATTCGACCAGCTTCATGCCGCCCTTGCCCTTCTTGTCGATGGTGAAGACGGCGAGGTCGGTGATCACCACGTCGACGACATGGGTGCCGGTCAGCGGCAGCGTGCATTTATGCAGGAGCTTCTTCTCGCCATCCTTGGCGGTGTGCTCCATCACGACGACGACCTTGCGCACGCCGGCGACCAGATCCATGGCGCCGCCCATGCCCTTGACCATCTTGCCCGGCACCATCCAGTTGGCCAGGTCGCCGTTCTCGGCCACCTGCATGGCGCCGAGAATGGAAAGATCGATATGACCGCCGCGAATCATCGCGAAACTGTCGGCGGAGGAGAAGAAGCTGCTCTTCGGCAGTTCGGTGATCGTCTGCTTGCCGGCATTGATCAGGTCGGCGTCCTCGTCGCCCTCGAAGGGGAACGGACCCATGCCCATCATCCCGTTCTCGCTTTGCAGCGTCACCTCCATCCCCGGCGGGATGTAGTTGGCGACCAGCGTCGGGATGCCGATGCCGAGATTGACGTAGAAGCCGTCCTGCAATTCGCGGGCGGCGCGTTTGGCGATGTCTTCGCGAGTCCAAGCCATGGTCGTCTTCCTTTAAGCCCGCTTGCGCAGCGTGCGCTGCTCGATACGCTTCTCGATGTTCACGCACTGGAAAATACGGCTGACATAGATGCCGGGCGTGTGGATCTGATCGGGTTCGATCTGGCCGGCGGGCACCAGGTGCTCGACCTCGACGATCGTCGTCTTGGCCGCGGTCGCCATCACCGGGTTGAAGTTGCGCGCCGTCTTGCGGAACACCAGGTTGCCCTCGTGGTCGCCTTTCCAGGCCTTGACGATCGCGAGATCGCCGACGATGCCGCGTTCCATCACGAAGGTTTCGCCGTCGAACACCTTGGTTTCCTTGCCCTCGGCCACCAGCGTGCCGACGCCGGTCTTGGTGTAGAAGGCGGGAATGCCCGCCCCGCCGGCGCGGATGCGCTCGGCCAGCGTGCCCTGGGGATTGAATTCGAGTTCGAGCTTGCCCGACAGGAACAACTCGGCGAAGAGCTTGTTCTCGCCGACATAGGACGAGACCATCTTCTTGATCTGGCCGGTCTCGAGCAACTTGCCGAGGCCGAAGCCGTCGACGCCGCAATTGTTGGAGACGACCGTCAGGCCCTTGACGCCGCTGTCGCGCACCGCGTCGATCAGGTTCTCCGGAATGCCGCACAGGCCGAACCCGCCCGACAACACGGTCATGTTGTCGCGGAGCACGCCTTCCACCGCGGC
>CAZNZI010000172.1:0-3753 GCA_964577475.1 uncultured Rhodospirillaceae bacterium | reverse complement strand
CACGTCGTCGGCCTTGATCTTGCCCGAGATCACTTTCTCAACCGGGTAAATGCCGCGCTCGACCATAGTGATGATCCGCGGCCAGACGGTGACCGGATAGCACCAGGTGGCTTCGACGGTGATGTCCTTCAGCGCCCAGAGCGCGGGATCGACCGACGCCTTGCGCACATGCAGGCCGACTTGCGCGACGGTGCCGTGATTGCGCACGGCTTCGCAGCAGGTGTTGAGGCCGGGCTCGGTGCCCGAACATTCGATCGCCGAGTCGACGCCCACGCCTTCTTCCGTCTGGTCGCGCAGATAGTCGACGACATTGACCGCCTTGGGATCGAGCACTTTGGTGGTGACCCCCAGCGCCTCGATCTGCTTGCGGCGGTTCGGGTTCGGTTCGCTGACGAAAATCTTGGCCGCGCCCAGCGCCGCGCAGGCGAGCGCCGACAACGCGCCGATCGGACCGGCGCCGGTAATCAGCACCGTGCTGCCGCCACCGACTTTGGCGCGCTCCACGCCGTAAAGGGCCACGGCGGCCGGCTCGATCAACGCACCCTGATCGTCGTTCACCGAGTCAGGCAGGACATTGGCATTGTAGTCGTTGATGACCGCGTATTCGCCCATGCCGCCCCACTGCCAGGAGAGGCCGATGCAGCCCATTTTCGGGCTGAGATGGTTGAGGCCACGGCGGCTGTAATAGTCGTCGAGCGGCATCACCAGCGGCTGGATCGACACGCGCTGGCCCTTGTGAAGGCGCGTCACCTCCTTGCCCGTCTCGATCACTTCGGCCGAGAACTCGTGGCCGAGAATCTGCGGCAAGGTCGCGCCGGTGAACTGGTGGGTATGGATCGGCGTGACGATCGGGCCAGCGGCATATTCATGCAGATCGGTGCCGCAGATGCCGCAAACCAGCGGCTTCACCACCAACTGCTTCGGACCCGGCCCCTTCGGCGCCGGCACATCCTCGATGCGGATGTCTTCCTTGCCGTGATACCGAACCGCTTTCACATCAGCCTCCCTTTGATTGCTTCGTCTCAGATTGCCGAGCGGCGGCGCAGCGCCGAATAGATCAGCGCGGCAACGGCGATCAAGACACCCTGGAATGCATACTGATAGGTTTCCGTCAGTCCGAGGAACGTGATCGAGTTCAGGACTTCCGTGAGCAGGACGGCGCCGAGCACCGTGCCGATAAAGGTACCGCGCCCGCCACGGAGACTCGTACCGCCGAGAACGACGGCCGTGATGCTGGACAGTGTGTAATTGATGCCCTGCCGCGGATCGCCGACGCCGATCTGCGTCATCAGCATCACGGCACCGACCGCCGTCAGCAGCGCGCAAGCGATGTAGCCGGCCAGGAAAGCGCCGTTGATCCGGACACCCACGCGGCGCGCCGCCTCCTCGTGCGAACCGGTTGCCCGAAGCTTCCAGCCCGGCCCCGTCTTGCGCAGCACGTATTCACCCACCACGGCAAACAGCACCAAGACGAGGAACGCGACCGGGACGGGGCCGATCTGCCAGGTCACCACCTGCACGACATCGGCATTGATGTAACCATCGGGATTGTCGCGCAGCAGGAAGCTCATGCCCTGCAGGCCGATATAGACGGCCAGGGTCGCTGCGATCGGCGTGAAGTTGGCGAAGCGGATCAGCACGCCGTTGAGGCCGCCGACGGCCAGCGCCCCCAGGATCATCAGAACGAAGCCGGCGACGAGCATCAGTGCCGGCTGGCCGTCGTTGATGAAGAACGAGGCCACCACGACCAGGAAACCGGCGAGCGGACCGACCGAGAGATCGATCGCACCCAGCAACAGCGCGATCGTCTGCCCCAGCGCAATGAAACCCAGCGCCGTAGCGAGGATCAGGATGTTGGCGATGTTGAAGGCGGACAGGAAATTGTGGTTCGTGCTGAAGACATAGAGCCCCAGCACGATCGTCACCAGCGCCAGCGGAACCGTGGGCGCGTTGTCCGTCTGCAGAAAATGACGCAGGCCGCTCGACGCCCCACGCGCCTTCTGCTGCGCACTGCCGGCCCCGGCATGATCGGCCGCCCCCACGGCCGCAGCGATGATGCGGGACTCCGTGACATCGGCGCCCGTCAAGGTCGCGACGGCATGTCCGCGGGACAGCACGACGACCTTGTCGCACAAGCCTTCCAGTTCAGCGGCATCCGACGAGTTCACGATCACAGGAGTGCCGGAGCTCGAGACCTCGCGCAGGATGCGGTAGATCTCCGACCGCGCGCCGACATCGACACCCTGGGTCGGCTCGTCGGCAACGATCAGCCCCGGCTCGGAAAGCAGGGCACGCGACATCACGATCTTCTGCTGATTGCCGCCCGAGAGCGACAGGATCGGTGCTTCGATGCTGGGCGCCTTGACCGCGAGCGACTTGAACGTCGTGCCGACCTGTTCCAGCTCCTTCGACTTGCTCATGATCGCGAACTGGGAAAACTTCTCGAGCGCGGCAAAGACCGCGTTCTCGCGCACGGTGAGACCGGACGCCAAACCCTCCGTATGGCGGTCCGACGGCATGAAGGCCGCCTGGCGCAGAAGTTCCTTGCTCTTCAGCGGACGGTTCTGAAGGCTGATGGAGCCCTCCGACGGCTGAAGCCCGGCCAGCGCCCGCATCAATTCGGCCTGGCCGTTTCCTTCCACGCCGGCGATGCCGATGATCTGTCCGCGCGCGACATCGAAGGTGATGTTGTGGAAGCCGCGTCCGCTCAGCGCGTTCACGGCGAAAATCGTCTCTTTCGAAACCGCGGCCGGCTTCGGCGGGAACGCCGATCCGAGGGTGCGGCCGACGATCATGGCCAGGATCTCGGCGTCGTCGATCTCGCCGACCAGCCCGCCGCCGCGGACCCGGCCGTCGCGCAGCACGGTGACGCGATGGGCGATCTGGCGCACTTCGGCGAGCCGGTGCGTGATATAGAGCACCGAGGTTCCGGTCTTGATGATGGCGCGAATGCGCTCGAACAGCATTTCCGTGGAATCCTGGTCGAGCGACGCCGTGGGCTCGTCGAGCATCAGGATCTTCGGCTTGATTGCGAGCGCCTTGGCGATTTCCAGAAGATGCTTCTGCGCGACGGTCAGCCCCTCGGCCCGCATGCGCAGCGGTGCGTGAAGGCCGACCAGATCCAGCATCTCTTTGGCAGCAACATGCGCCGGCTTTCCGTCGAATACCCAAGCCGGCAGTGCGACCTGGAGATTCTCCAAAACCGAAAGGTCGTCGAGAATGGCCGGATGCTGGAACGAGATGGCGATGCCCAGGGAGGCCGCGAGTTCCGGCGACATGTCCGCGATCTGCCGGTCGCCGATCCAGATCTCGCCCGCGCTCGGCTCGGTCGTGCCCGAAATGATGTTCATCAAGGTGGATTTGCCGGCCCCGTTTTCGCCGAGGACGGCATGCACTTCACCGGCATAGAACTCGACGCTCACATCACGGAGCGCGGCAACGCCTGAATAGAATTTCGAAATATTGGACAGCCGGATGGTCGCGTCGCCGCGGGCCGGCGCGCCGGATGAAAGAGACTTATCGTTCTGCACATTCACGACAGAAATTCCACTCTAACAACCGCAACCGGCCTGCCCGCAAAAACAAGTCGTGCCCCGAAGGCATTTTGCCTCCGGGGCACGTTGGATACCACTACTTGGTAGCGACGGCCTTGGCTTGGTCATCCGCCGACAGTTGGGCCGACAGATAGATCTGCCCGGGCAGGTCCTTGCGGCACTGCACCTTGCTGGGCTGACCCGTCACGGAGTTTTCGAA
>CAZNZI010000171.1:0-1658 GCA_964577475.1 uncultured Rhodospirillaceae bacterium | reverse complement strand
GGATCGGTGTCGCAGTCATTGGGCGCGCTCGGCGCGGCGCCCGCCGTGCCGAGCGCGCCGGACCCGGCGGTGCCGATCAAGAAATCGGTGACGGAGGACTTCCTGATCTGCCTGGAAGACGGGAAGAAGCTGAAGATGCTGAAGCGGCATCTGCGCACCACCTTCAACATGACGCCCGACGAATACCGCGCGAAATGGGGCCTGCCCGCCGATTATCCGATGGTGGCACCCAACTACGCCGAGCAGCGCTCGGCTTTCGCCAAGAAGATCGGGCTGGGCCGCAAGACCAGCGAGAAACGCAGCAAGCGCAAGCGCTGACGGGATTTAGGCGCCGGGTTTGCCGGCCGCGTTCTTCTGCAACACATAGCGAAGCTTCTGCAGCGCGCTGGCCTTCAGCGCGGCTTTGTCGGCACGCGCGGCACCGACGATCGACACCTCGGTATTGGTGATCGGCTCGATGGCGGAGACCTTCACATAATCCCCGATCTGCCGGAATTCGAAGATGATTTCAGTCTTTCCGCCCGTCACGATCGCCCCCGCAATATGCCCGTCATACCGTGATTCTCGGCATTTTCACAATGCTATTTTGTCATATGTGCCGTATTCACAAGCAACAACGCCAATTTCCCTTGACTCGATTTCGGACCGCGGTGTTTGCTCGCCTCCCCGGCCGGTCTCGCGGCTTCGTTCTCTTTAACGCGGCCGAGATGTCCGGTCCTGCGGACTACCAACGGAGATCACCATGAGCGTAGCCAGCAAGCATCCCGAAACCATCGTCCTTCACGCCGGCTATCGCGCCGATCCGTCCACCAATGCGGTGACGGTGCCGATCTACCAGACGACCTCGTACCAGTTCAAAGACACCAAGCACGCCGCCAACCTGTTCGCCCTGGCCGAGCTCGGCAATATCTACACCCGCATTATGAACCCGACCAATGATGTGCTCGAGCAGCGCATCACCGCGCTCGAAGGCGGCGTCGCGGCGCTCGCGGTCTCCTCGGGTCAGGCGGCCAGCACCTTCTCGATCCTGAACGTGGCGCAGGCCGGCGACAACTTCGTCGCCTCTACGGATCTCTACGGCGGCACCTGGAACCTGTTCGCCAACACGTTCAAACAGATGGGCATCGAATGCCGCTTCGTCGATCCGGCCGACCCCGAGAATTTCCGCCGCGCCACCGACGCCAAGACGCGCGCCTATTACGCCGAGACGCTGCCCAATCCGAAGCTGCAGGTGTTCCCGATCGCCGAAGTAGCCAAGATCGCCAATGAGCTCGGCGTGCCGCTGATCGTCGACAACACCGCGGCGCCCGTCATCTGCAAGCCGATCGATCTCGGCGCCCATATCGTCGTCTATTCGACCACGAAATATATCGGCGGCCACGGCTCCTCGATCGGCGGCATGATCGTCGATTCGGGCAAGTTCGATTGGGAGAAGCACGCCAAGCGTTTCCCGCTCTTGAACGAGCCCGATCCCAGCTATCACGGCGCAGTGTGGACCCAGGCCGTGAAGCCGCTCGGCCCGATCGCCTATATCATCCGCGCGCGCGTCATCCTCCAGCGCGACATCGGCGCGGCGGTCTCGCCGTTCAATGCGTTCCAGACCATCGCCGGTCTTGAGACGCTGCCGCTGCGCATGCGCGAGCACAACAAGAACGCGC
>CAZNZI010000170.1:0-2878 GCA_964577475.1 uncultured Rhodospirillaceae bacterium | reverse complement strand
GCGCAGGACGTGTCGTTCGCGCAGATGTCGAAGCTGCAACTGGCGCTCGGCCAGGTATTGCGAGCGGTGGCCGAAATGCTTGGCGGTGATATGGCCGTTGTTGCGGTTCCAGGAGAGCTGGAAGCGCTTCCAGAAATCCATCACATAGATCAGGTCTTCGACCGCATCCTGCGGGCGGATCAGGCCGAGATTGATCAGCCATTCGCGGCCCAGCAGATAGAAGCCCGGCAACGCCCAGCCCATCGACGGATTCTGGATCTTCACGCCCATGTTGCGCGCGCGGTCGCCGATCTCTTCCGCCGACATGCGCGATTCGATTTTGCGCAAGAGCGACGGGTAGCGGTAGTAGCACATCATGTAGCTGAGCATCATGTAGGCCGGAACGGGGAACAGTTTCGATTCCTGCACCGTCCGCGTCACGCACAGCCAATAGGTTTCGTCGGCGCAGTCCTGGACGAGGTAATTCGTCTCGAGTAGTTGCGCGTAGGTGAGTGCACTTGAAGCCATTGATCCGTCCTCCCCGAAGACGTGGGCGCTCTGCGCCTTTTTATTTCGTCAGCCGCCAGACTTTGGCGGTCATTTCGATGCCTTGCTGATAGGCTTCCGCCGTCTTGGCGGGTGCCGTGCATTCGATCTCGACGCGGTCGCCTTCCTTGATGCCGCTGATCTTCGCGTTCATCACGCAGGGAATGCCGTATTCGCGCGTGAGGATGCCGAGATGCGAGCGCACCGTGCCGCCGGCGCAGATCACGCCCTTGAACTGCTCGAGGATCGGCGCGGTCAAGGTGCCGCCGCTGTCGTCGATGACGGCGACCGTATCGGGCGGCACGCCATTGGTCAGCAGTTCGAGCACGCGGTCGCTGGAGCGGATATAGCGCGCGATGCCGATCAGGTTCTTCGGATATTTGACGACGTTGTCGCCGATGCCGCGCTGCTCGCGGCCGTGCGCATCGGCCGGCGCGGTGACCGCTTCGGCATGTTCGAAGCTGAAGTCCTTCAGGTCGTCGCCGATGCCGGTGGCCGGCTTATAGGCCTCGGGCCGTTCGCGCACGGAGATAGCCGCCGACCAATCGAAGCGGTGGCCGGTGGCCAGCAACTTCTTCTCGATCGCCGCGAATTCCTTGGCGCCGACCAGATCATAGGATTTGTCGAAAACGAAACTGGCCCAATCGCCGCCCACCTCGTCGAGCTTCTTGCGGATCAGGTCCCTGATCGCGCCGTGATAGGCGTCGACGACCGCCGAGGCCGGCGCTTCGCCATACTTGTCGCTGTCCATCTGGAGCTTGGCCATGACGTCCTCCCGCACTGTCGCCGGCTTGGATCGATGGCAACGTCCCCCGCCGCCACGTATCCCACCGTTTCGTTGACCTAAAAGTGCAGGGAACCGAAAGGGGAGTCAACAAAATGTGAGGACAAGATTGTCGAACAATCTTGGCTGGACCCATCAGGCCGTTTTTGAGGCTTCCGCCTGAAACTGTTGACGCAATTCCCGTTTCAGGACCTTCCCGGCCGAGTTCTTGGGCAACGAATCGACCACCCGCCAGTGCTTCGGGCGCTTGAACCGGGCAATGCGGTCAAGGCAGAGCTTTTCGAGCCGGGCGAGATCGGGCTTCGATCCGGGTGTGGCGACCAGCACGGCCATGACGCTTTCGCCCCATTCCGGATCGGGCACGCCGATCACCGCCACCTCGGCCAGGCCCGGGTCTTCGAGCAGCACCTCCTCCACCTCGCGCGGATAGATGTTCGACCCGCCCGAGATGATCAGGTCCTTGGCGCGGTCGAGTAGCGTGAGATAGCCCCGCGCGTCGAGCGCACCGAGATCGCCGGTGTGCAGCCAGCCGCCGCGCAACGCGGCCGCCGACTCGGTGGGTAGGTTCCAATAGCCGGCCATCACCGTATCGCCACGCACGCAGACCTCGCCGACTTCGCCGGACGGCAAGCGTCGGTCGCTGTCGTCGAGGATGGCGACCTCGATACCGGTGCGCGCGATGCCGACCGACATCATCCGCGCCTCGTCGCCTGAGCGGATCGCGTCCGCCAGCATCTCTTTCGACATCGCGGTGATGGTGCAGGGGCTCTCGCCCTGGCCATAGCCATTCCACTGCCGCGCACCGAAGAGCTCGTAGCCGGCCTTGAGATCGGCGGCATAGACCGGTGCGGCACCCAGAAGAAGCGTGCGCATCCGTTCGATCGGCGCGCGCTGGAAACCGGGATCGCGCAGCAGACGGCGCAATCCGGTCGGCGGCACGAACAATGTACAGGAGTCGTAGAGACGCAGAAGCTCCGCCAGTTCGGCAATATCGAAGCTGCCGCTGGGCGGCAACACCTGATGGGTTGCCTTGGCGATATGGGAAAGACCGAACAAGCCCGTCGCATGCGACTGCGCCGCGAGGTGCAACAGGCAATCATCAGGCGTCAGGCGATCGACATCAGCGAGGTAGCAGACGGTCATCGTCATCAGGTTGCGGTGGGATAGCATTGCGCCCTTGGGCCGCCCTGTCGTCCCACTCGTGTAGAAAATCCAGGCGAGATCTTCGGGCGCGCGGTCGGTGAGCGCGATCGGATCGCTGGCGACCAGCCCATGCCAATCGGCATCGCCCAGGATGATCAAGCGAATCTCCGGGGGCAAATGTTCGGCGAGGGATTGCGCGAGATCAGGCGTGGCGATACAGAGCCGCGCGCCGCAATCGGTGGCGATATAGGCAAGCTCGCGCGCGTGCAGCTTCGCATTGGCCGGCACGGCGGCAAGACCCGCATGCCAGAGGCCGAACAGGATGGCGAGGTAGTCGGGGTTGTTGGTCATCGCCAGCGCGACGCGATCGCTTGGCTTCAATCCAATGGCGCGCAGACCACCCGCTAGCCGCGCCGCCAGCGCGCC
>CAZNZI010000169.1:0-10327 GCA_964577475.1 uncultured Rhodospirillaceae bacterium | reverse complement strand
CGATGGCGAGCGGCTTGCCGAGTTCGTGGAATACGGCGGCTTTCATGGCGGCATCTCCCCTGACCCACAGCAATATCGGGCTGGATATCGCTGCATTGTTGTCCTACAATTTTTACCTACAATATGCCGGTGAAAATCGGTTGTCCAGGACGGGCCGCCAAGGTCCGCTTGTCGCGCGGGGAGGAGAAATCATGGATCGCTTGAAGGGTAAGGTCGCCATCATCACG
Organism: uncultured Rhodospirillaceae bacterium; assembly: GCA_964577475.1. GTDB lineage: Bacteria > Pseudomonadota > Alphaproteobacteria > Rhodospirillales > Magnetospirillaceae > JASHSH01. The sequence continues at coordinate 10,100 of CAZNZI010000169.1, read as the reverse complement.
GGCGCGGGCACCGGCGTCGGCCGCGCCTGCATGAAGATTTTCGCCGCCGAAGGCGCGAAGGTGGTCGGTGTCAGCCGCACGCAGAAGAATCTCGACGAGACGCTCGCCGCCGTGAAGGCCGCGAAGGGCGAAGGCATGGTGATCGCCGCCGATCTCGCGAAAGCCGAGTCGGCGGCGAAAGTGGTCGAGGCGACGCTGAAGGCCTACGGCAAGATCGATGTGCTCGTGAACTCGGCGGGCGTCGGCTATTCGTGGTTGGAGAAAAGCCCCGGCTCGATGGGTCCGGTCACCGACACCACGCCCGAGAAGTGGCATGAGGTGATGGCGATCAATCTCGACTCGACCTTCTATATGTGCCGCGAAGTGATTCCGCATATGCAGAAGGAGAAGGCCGGCTCGATCGTCAATGTCACCAGCATCTCGGGCCTGCTCGGTCTCCCGGTCGCGCACACCTACACGGCGGCCAAGGGTGCGGCGATCAACCTGACGCGCTCGCTGGCCGTCACCTATTGCGGCGATGGTCTGCGCGCCAACTGCATCGCGCCCGGCTTCATCGCGACGCCGATGGTGCAATCGGTGCTGGGCCTGTTCGACGATCCGGCGATGGCCGACCGTCTCGTGCCGATGAAGCGTCCCGGCACGGCGGAGGAGATGGCCTATGGCTGCCTCTATTTCGCGTCGGACGAATCGACCTATTGCCAGGGCTCTGTCCTGGTGATCGACGGCGGCACCTTGGCGCGGCAGTAACGCCGTGATCTCCGTCCTCGTCCTCTACCCGAACAAGCCGGGGTCGCGGTTCGACATGGACTACTATGTCAACCGCCACCTCAAACTCGTGCGCGACCGGCTCGAGCCGGCGGGCATGCGCTCGATGACCATCATCACGGAAGCGGCGCTCGATCCCGCCACCGCCGCGCCGCAGGCCTACCAACTGATCGCCGATCTGCGCTTCGACGATATGGAAACCACGCGCAAGGCGCTCACGGCCCACGGGCCCGAGACGCAGGCCGACATTCCCAACTTCACCGATATCGCGCCGGTCATCGTGATCGGCGAGGCGAAAGAGCACTGAGGGCGCCATGGCCGACGCCCTCAGCACGCGCACCGAAGAGGTGTTGAACCACCACAATGTCTCGATCGTCAATCACGACGTGCCTGAGATCATCAAGGACTACACGGAGGACTCGGTGCTGTTCACGCCCACCGGCACCTATCGCGGCATCAAGGCGTTGACGGGTTTCTATCAGGGCTTCCTCGGCCTGATCACGAAGGAGTTCCTCGACAACTTCGTGATGATCCGCCAAGTGGTGGAAGGCGAGGTCGCCTACATCATCTGGCGGTCGCCGCCCTCGACGCTCTACGCCACCGACACCTTCGTGGTGAAGGACGGGAAAATCCTGATCCAGTCCTACGCGGCACACAGCCCAGACTGACGGTGCCAACTGCCGTTGGACCTATGGAAAGCACATCCTCAGCTCCGGTCCCGGCACGGAAAGCAATTTGGTAACGTCCGCTCTGCGCTCAGCTCGAGACTTGTCGCGGAAGTACTTTGCCAGTGCGGCGAACATCCCGTGCTCTTGATCGGCGGGGCCTATTGAACACGCCGCTGCAATTTTTGATCCAGGGAGCGATTTGAGCTCCTTGAGCATGCCGCCTGAATCACGCTCCAGGAATTCCTTCATAGCGTCTGGATTCTGGCTAGTTGAGACAAGAAAATTTGTTGTCATCTCGATGCTGTAGACGAGATCTTCCTTTAGGTCTTTGTCTCCGGCGGGAACGCAGACATCCAAATACGTTTTAGCATTTAAGAAATACGCCCGGTTGCAAAGCACCGTATTCAGATCGATCCCCGAAGCACTTCGTTGCCCCTGCGCTGGCCGCATGTCGGTAAGCGGTTTCTCGGTGGGAGAAGCACTGTTAACTTCTTTCGCGCCGTCCGAGCAGTGAGCAAGGAGGACAACAAGTGCCGCGCTCACAATCGTTCTGACGAGGAACTGCACTCAGATTCCTTTGTGAGCTCGCATTGATATGGTCCTCATTTGCTTTTATGGATCGGATCGACCCATAGAACTTGCTCCGGTTTCTCGATCGGTTCGATGTCGAGATTGACCACCACCGCCTCGTTGTCACTGCGCACCAGAACGCATTCCAGCGTTTCGCCGGGCGAGGCGTTGATCTCCTGATGCGGCACATAGGGCGGGATGAAGATGAAGTCACCCGCTTTCGCTTCGGCCATGAATTCCAGCTTCTCGCCCCAGCGCATGCGCGCCTGGCCCTTCACCACATAGATCACGCTTTCCAATGCACCGTGATGATGGGCGCCGGTTTTCGCATTCGGATGGATGTGGACGGTGCCGGCCCAGATCTTCTGCGCGCCGACACGGGCGAGGTTGATTGCCGCGCGCCGGTCCATGCCGGGCGTCTGCGCGGTGTTGGGATCGAGACTGTCGCCCGGAATCACTTTGACGCCGTTGGTCTTCCAATCATGCGAATGATCGTGATCCCCGTGCGGCATGTCCCACCTATTGTCCCAAAGCCTGGCTCAAATCTTCGATCAGATCGTCGGCATCTTCAATCCCCGCCGACACGCGCACCAATTGCGGCGTGATACCGAGTTGGCCGCGGATATCCTCCGGCACCGAGCCATGGCTCATCGTCCAGGGATGGCTGATCAGGCTTTCGATCCCGCCCAGGCTTTCGGCGAGCGCGAACAGCTTCAGCCGTTCCAGCGCCTTGACCGTGTCGGCGGCCGTGCCGGCATGTTCGAAGGAGAGCATGCCGCCACCGTTCTTCATTTGCCTCTGCACGATGGCATGTTGCGGATGATCGGCCAGTCCGGGATAGTAGACGCGCCCGATCTTCGGGTGATCTTCGAGGAATTTTGCCACGGCCAGGGCATTGGCGGCATGCTGCTTGGCGCGCAGCGGCAAGGTCTTCAAGCCGCGGTGGGCGAGGAAGCTGGAGAAGGGATCGAGGATGCCGCCGGTGGCGTTCTGGAGGAAGTAGAGCTTATCGGCGAGATCCTTGTCGGTGCCGACCACGGCCGCGCCGCCGACCAGGTCCGAATGGCCGCCCACATATTTCGTCACCGAATGGACGACGATATCGATCCCGAATTCGACCGGCCGCTGCACGGCCGGCGATGCGAAAGTGTTGTCGGCCACCGTGAGCAGGCCGCGTGCCTTGCCCAGTTTGGCGATGGCGGCGAGGTCAGCCACCTTCAGCAGCGGATTGCCGGGGGTCTCCACCCAGATCATTTTCGTCTTCGGCGTGATCGCGGCTTCGATCGCTTTCATGTCCGAGCCGTCGACATGGGTGACCGAGAGATTGGCGGAGCGCTCGCGCACACGATGGAACAGCCGCCAGGTGCCGCCATAGAGGTCGCTTGAGGCCACGACGTGGCTACCATGATCGAGCAGTTCGAGAATCGCCGCTTCCGCCGCAAGGCCCGAGGCGAAGGCGAAGCCGCGGATGCCGCCCTCCAGATTGGCCATCGCCGCTTCGAAAGCCGCGCGGGTCGGGTTGCCCGAGCGCGAATACTCCCAGCCTGTGTGCTTGCCGGGCGACGGCTGGACGAAGGTCGAGGTCGCATAGATCGGCGGGATCACCGCGCCGGTGGTCGGATCGGGACGCTGGTCGCCATGAATGGCGCGTGTGGCGAAACCGTGCGATGAAGAATTAGCCATAGGTCAGTCCATTTGCAGACGCAGATGATTGATCACATCCATGCGCGTGATCACGCCCAGGAAATGCGGCCCGTCGGTCACGATGGCGACATAACCCTTGTTGAAGACGGGCAGCAGATCGGCGAGCTTCGCGGTGACCGGAATCGTCTCGATACCCTGGCTCATCGCACTGCGCACAGGTTCCTTGAAGCGATGGCGATCCCTGATGACCGCCATCAGCAGATCGGACTCATCGATCAGCCCGACGACACGGTCGCCATCCATCACCGGGAGCTGCGAGATGTCGTAGAGCTTCATGCGCGAATAGGCGGTGTTCAACGTGTCGTCGGCGCCGATGGTGACCGCGCCGCCTTCGTCGAAGCGGCGCGTGATCAGGTCGCGCAGATCGCCTTTGTGTTCGTGCTCGATGAAGCCCTGGTCGGCCATCCAGTAGTCGTTGAACATCTTGGAGAGGTATTTGTTGCCACTGTCGGGCACTAGCGACACGACACGCTTCGGCTCCGTCTGCTCGCGGCAATAACGCAGAGCGGCGGCCAGCAGCGTACCCGAGGACGACCCGGCCAGAATGCCTTCCTTGCGCAAGAGCTCGCGCGCGACGGCGAAGGATTCGGCGTCGGAAATCTCGTAGCCCTTCTTCACGTGAGACAGTTCGGCGATCGGCGGCACGAAGTCTTCGCCGATTCCCTCGATCAGCCAGCTTCCCGGCTCGCGCGGCTTCTTGCCCTGCACCACATCGACGATGATCGAGCCGGCCGGATCGGCCAGGATCATTTCCGTCTTGGGCGAGGCTTTGGCGAAGAAGCGGGCGATGCCGGTGATGGTGCCGGCCGAACCGACGCCGCAGACAACCGCATCGACATCGCGGTCCATCTGCTCCCAGATTTCCGGCGCGGTGCCAGTCTCGTGCGCGAGCGGATTGGCCGGATTGGCGAACTGGTTGACGAACACGGCGCCGGGCGTTTCGGCGGCGATCCGCGCGGCCATGTCCTGGTAGTATTCCGGGTGTCCCTTGCCGACATCGGAGCGCGTCATCACCACCTCGGCGCCCATTGCCTTCAGGTGGAAGACCTTCTCGCGGCTCATCTTGTCGGGGATCACCAGCACGAGACGGTAGCCCTTCAGCGCCGCGACCAGCGCGAGGCCGAGGCCGGTGTTGCCGGCGGTCGCCTCGACGATCGTGCCGCCCGGCTTCAGCCGTCCATCCTTCTCGAAGGCGGCGATCATCGAGAGCGCGGGCCGGTCCTTGATCGAACCGCCCGGATTGGCGCTTTCCAATTTCAGGAATAGGCGGCACTTGCCCGTATCGAGCCGCGTCACTTCGACCAACGGCGTGTTGCCGATCAGGGAGAGAAGATCGCGGCGGCTCATGGGCTGTTTTCCTGTGCTCTTGTCCCGTGTTCCGGGCGGCGATTGGCTTGTCTCAGCCTAACGCCGGATGGTCAGGACGGGAACAAGATATCGTGACGAAAGAGGGCGGGAACAAGGCGCGGATTCAGGACAGCGAGTAGCCGCTGAACCGCCCCGTCGCGAGATGTTCCCCCAGCAGCGCTGCCTGGGCATTCATGCCATCGGGGGTGAAGATCGTCTCAAGCGCCCGGCCGGCCATGAAGGCCTGGCTCCAGTCTGCTTCGTCATCGCTGAGGCGTCGGATCACCACGTCCAGATCCTTGCGGTGGGCGATCAGCCAGAACCGCGTGGGGCCGGGATCGAGGTTCGACATCGCCTCCTCGTTCTTGTCGATCACCGCCTTGCGGATATGGTCGGCGTCATAAGCGAGCCGCACAATTTGCACGGATGGATGGGGCGTGAACTGGATGCGGCCCTGGTCGGCCTCGCTGATCATGCCGAGCGCGGCGGCGTCGAGGGCCGGTGCATCAGGAGCGTTGGCGGCGCAGCTCACCGCCCATTCCAGCCGCGCGACATCGGGCAGATAGGGAAGCGACGCCGCCGGCGCGAAGCTTGCCAGGAAATCGCCGAACCCGCCGCCATAGGCATTGAGGTGGGCCGCCTGTGGCGCTTGCTGTGCGATGAAACGCCGCGCCGCGCCCTCGAAGAAATTCTCGCCGACCAGGCTGTCGACGGCAGGATAGGTGATGCGCAGGGCCGCGACCACGCTGCCGACGAAGGTGTTGCGGTAGATGCCCAGCCGCTCGCCCGGAGCGATCGCGGCGTCGGGCGCCAGATAAGAGAGGGTTTCGCCGGGTTCGCCTGTCAGAAGACTCTGTGCGAACGCCGCCTGGATCTCACGCAGCGTGGGCATCGCGGGGGGTCGGATGCGAGCGGTCGAGGATCGCTGCGGCGTGATCGGCCTCGCCGACCAGTGCTTCGAGTGCCGGGATGTTGTTGTCGCGCTCGATCAGGGTCGGCACGCGGCCGAAGCGTTCGATGGCGGCGGCGTAGAGCGTCCAGACCTCTTCGATCACATCGGAACCGTGATCGTCGATGCGGATCACGGCGCCGTTGTCGAGGGTGCGCAGCGAATGGCCGGCGAGATGGATTTCACCGATCGCGCCGGCCGGCAGGGCTTCGAGATAGGCGACCGGGTCCCAGCCGTGATTCATCGCGCTGACGAAAATATTGTTCACGTCGCACAGGATGCCGCAGCCGGTGCGGTCGGAAACGGCGCGCATGAACTCCCACTCGGGAATCGTCGAATGGGCAAAGCGCAGATAGCTCGACGGATTTTCCACCAGCACCTTGCGGCCCATCGCGTCCTGGAAACGGGTGACATTGGCACAGACCGTGTCGAGCGCTTCTTCGGTCAGCGGCAGCGGCAGAAGATCGGAGAGATAAGTGCCGCCGTTCACGCTCCAGGACAGGTGATCGGAGATCAGGCCCGGCTGGATGCGGTCGGCCAGAGCCTTGGTGCGTGCAAGATGCGCGTCGTCCAGGCCCTCGTTGCTGCCGAGCGAGAGGCCGACGCCATGCATCGAAATCGGATAGTCGCGGCGCGCCTGCTCCAGAAAGTGGAGCGGGATGCCGCCGCCCATATAATTCTCGGTATGAATCTCAAGCCACGCGACCGCGGGCTTGCTGTCCACCACGGTGCGGTGGTGCTGAAAGCGGAGCCCGATTCCAGCTTCCGCGGGAATCGGGCTCATCAAAATACGCCTTCAGACTGTCAGAGCGGGGTTATTACGAACCGCTCTTGCCCTTCGGAGCAGCCTTGCCACCCTTGAAGTGGGTGCAGGTGCCTTCCGGAACCAGGATGAAGGAGTCCGGATCAGCGGCCACTTTGGCGAGACCCGCGCAGCCATGCTGGCCGGTCGCGCAGTCATTGAAGCCGGCTTCGGCCAAGCCGTAGCACTTTTCGAGGTGCCCGTTGGCCATTCTTTCCTTGGTCTTCTCAATAACCTTCGGGTCGCCCTGCTGTGCCGTGGCAACCGTGCTCTCGGCGGCAAAGGCCAAGCCCACGGCAGCGGCCAGTGCGACGGATACGAAACTGCGGTTCATGCGAACTTCTCCCAGCCTAGATGTCTAAAACCCTTGCGCATTCTGCCCCATTTTTTTGAGGTCACGCAAAAGGTTCTTCCTCAGTATGACATAGGTTACGTTTCGGCATCCAAATTGGATGCGTCGAACCGGCTCCCTGCGCCGCGGGCAATTTAGCGCATTGAATTTGCGAGATAAAGCCACAAATTACAGTCTTATGCCATTCTGTGGCGCGGAAAATAGCCCCATGTGCAGTTTTTGAGACTGCTCCGTTTTGCCCCGGACCGGCTTGCGGAAAACCACAATTCCTCCGTCAAATGTAAGCGGTACGGTAACCTTGGCGGATGTAAGGACGAACCCTATGATGAGATCGGACGGCGTTAATCGTGCCAGCCGTGTTGGGCCGGATGGGGGCTATATCCGGGAAAATGCGGCTTTGATGATACGGGGTGGTCAGATGGTGCGTGTCTTGAAGACGGTTTTGGTTGCAGGCCTATTCGCCATCCTGGCTCAGGGCGCGGCGATGGCCGGCCAGTTCCAGAAATACTCCGACGAAACCTTCAAAAAGCTTCAGGGCGAAGGCAAGCCGATCCTGGTCGAGATCAATGCCGACTGGTGTCCGATCTGCGCCAAGCAGCGCCCGATCATCGACCGCCTGACCGAAGGCAATTCGCTCAAGGACATCCAAATTCTCGTCGTCAGCTTCGATGGCCAGAAGGCTGTGGTGCGCAGCTTCGGCGCGAACATGCAAAGCACCCTGATCGCCTATCACGGCGACAAGGAAACCGGCCGCCTCATCGGCGAAACCGACCCCCTGGCTATTCAAAAGCTGCTCGAATCCGCGAAGGGCTGACGATCCATGGAGCCGAGTGTGGGGTCACTCGGCGTCAGCTTCGTGGCTGGCGTTCTGTCGACGCTGTCGCCCTGCGTGTTACCGATTCTGCCGCTGATCATCGGCGGCGCGCTGTCCCATAGCAAGCGATCACTGTTCGCCCTGGCGCTGGGGCTCGCTCTTTCTTACGTGGTCGTCGGCATGTTCGTGGCCACCATCGGCTTCTCGATGGGGCTCGATGCAGACTTGTTCCGTATCGTCGCCTCGGCGATGTTGATCATCATCGGCGTCGTGCTGGTCAGCACTGCGCTCCAGCATAAATTCGCCCATATGACGGCGTCGGTCGGCAATACTGGCCACTCGATGATCGGGCGTTTCACGCCCAAGGGCGTGACGGGCCAGTTCCTGCTCGGCTTGCTGTTGGGTGCGGCCTGGAGCCCGTGCGTCGGACCGACCTTGGGCGCCGCCGTCATGCTGGCGTCGCAGGGCAAGAATCTCGGCCATGTCGCCGAAGTGATGGCACTGTTCGGCATCGGCGCAGCCCTGCCGCTCTTGATTCTCGGCTTCCTGTCGCGCGAGCTGTTCGTGGTATGGCGCGGCAAGATGATGCATGCGAGCCACCACGGCAAAAAGGTGCTGGGCATCATCGCGATCGTCTTCGGCGTGATCATGATCAGTGGCCTTGAGAAAGACATCGAAGCCATGCTGGTCGATGCCTCGCCGCAGTGGCTGACGGACCTCACCACCAAATACTGAAGCAGGCCGGTCATGACGGCACGCTTGCGTCTTTCCATCGTCTCTCTTCTCGCGGCGCTCGGACTGATGGCCGGCGCGGGATCGGCCTCTTGCGCCGCCGCCGAACCGGGACCGATCGCGTGGCAGGGCTGGTCCGACGATCTGTTCACGCGGGCGGCGGCCGAAAGGAAATTCGTCCTGCTCGACCTCGAGGCGGTGTGGTGCCACTGGTGCCATGTGATGGACGACCGCACCTATCGCGACGAAAAGGTGATCGGCCTCATCAACGCCTCCTTCATTCTGGTGCGCGTCGATCAGGACAGCCGGCCCGATCTGTTCGAACGCTATAAGGACTACGGCTGGCCCGCGACGATCATCTTCGCGCCCGACGGCAGCGAGCGCGTGAAGCTTTCGGGTTATTACGTCGCCAAGCTGTTTTCCGGCGTTTTGATCGGTGCGCTGGAAACGCCCGCCAAGGCCATCGCCGCGCTTCAGGCGACCCAGCCGGCCAGCCATATCCCCGATGCCCAACGTGCGGGATTCGAACGCGATCTCGATGCCAGTTTCGATGAGAAGAACGCGGGCTGGGGCCGCGGCTACAAGTACATTCTTCCCGATGCCATGGCCTATTCGCTCGACCGCGCGGCCTATGGCGACACGGCGGCCGAGCACCGTGCACGCTTCACCCTCGACCAGAGCCTGAAGCTGATCGATCCGGTCTGGGGCGGCGTCTACCAGTACTCCGACCAGGCCGATTGGCTATCGCCGCATTTTGAAAAGATCATGCCGATTCAGGCCGTCTATCTGCGGGCCTATAGCGAGGCCTTTGCGCGCTGGCACGACCCGCGATACCGCAAAGGCGCCGATGACGTCTTCCGCTATCTGCGCGACGGATTGCGCGCGCCTGATGGCGGGTTCTATGTCAGCCAGGATGCCGACCTGAATGCCGAGGTTGACGGACATCACTATTACGCGCTCGATGAAGCGGGTCGCCGCGCGCTGGGCCAGCCCCGGATTGACCGGCACGAATATGCCCGTGAGGCCGGCCTCGCCGTCGCCGCGCTCTGCACTTATTACGATGAGACCGGAAACGCCGAAGCGCGCGACATCGCCAAGGCCGCCGCCGATTGGGCACTGAAGAACCGTGCGCGGCCCGATGGCGGGTTCCGCCACGACACGGCGGATCGCTACGGCCCGTTCCTCGGCGACAGTCTGGCGATGGCCGATGGGTTCCTGTCGCTCTACCGCTCGACGGCAGAACGGCGCTGGCTCGCCGAGGCCGGGCGCATGGCTGATTTCATTCTCACGCACTTCACGGACGCGACCACCGGCGCGCTGACTGCCGAACCGGCGCAGGCGACGAAACCCGGCTCGGTTCTCGCGCATCCCAAACTGCCGGTGGACGGCAATATCGA
>CAZNZI010000168.1:0-7695 GCA_964577475.1 uncultured Rhodospirillaceae bacterium | reverse complement strand
TGGTCACGGTAACCAAGTCGGTCTTGCCGGCCATGTTCAGCGTATCGTCGCCATCGCCCAGATCGATCTTGCCGGCAAAGGCCGTCGTCAGGGATACGCTGTCGTCACCGGCGCCCGCGATGACGGTCTCGATATTGACGATCGTCACGTCATTGCCACCGGCCGCCAGGGTGAGCTGATCGTTGCCGGCACCCAGGTCGAAGGTGCCCGAGGCGGCCGAAGTCAGCGTCACCAGGTCGCTGCCGGCGCCGCCATGAAGCGACGCGACGTTCTCCAGCGTGACGGTGTTCCCACCGGCGGCCAAAGTCAGCACATCGTCGCCGCCGCCCAGATCGATGGTGACATTCTTCATGCTGGTCGTGAGGGTAACCACGTCGTCGCCGAGGCCGCCCGCCAACGACTCGACATTGGTCACGGTAACCGTGTTGCCGTTATCGGCTAGAGTCAAACTGTCGCTGCCGGCACCGAGATCGACCACGCCGTGTGTGACCAGGAGGCCGTCGTAGACCACGGCGTCGCCGCCGGTGCTGCCGATCAGCGTTTCGACATTCATGACCGTCAGCGAAACCATCGGCTTGGCCAAGGTCACCTTGTCCAAACCGTCGAACAAGTCGATGAACCCGCCGCTTGGCATGGCCGTCACCACAACCATGTCGCTGCCTGTGCCGCCATACAGGACATCGACATTGGCGACTGTAATCGTGTTATGGGCAACGTCGGACAAATACAGTACGTCGCCGCCCCCGCCCAGATCGGCAAAGCCGTTCATCGTAAGGCCGACTTCGACGGAGTCGGCGGCGGTCGAGCTGATGATCGTTTCCACATTGCCGACCACGACGAAATTGGTGTCGCCTGTCAGGGTCAGTTTGTCGGCGCCTCCCCCGAGATCGATGAGTGCGCCCTGGAAATCGCCGTTTACGGCGATCGTGTCAGCCGAGGCGCTGCCGATGACCGTTTCCACATTCACGAGGCTCACGCTGGTCGCCGGCGCAAAGAACGCGACTAAATCTTGGCCATCGCCCAGGTTGACGATTTGCGGCTTCGCCGAGCCGAGAACGACCAGATCGTCACCGGCGCCGCCCATCAAGCTCTCGACATTGGTGATCGACAGGCTGTTGCCGCCATCGGCCATGGCGACCGAATCCGTTCCGGCGCCCATATCGTAATAACCGACAACGGATGAGCTCAGTACGATGTGGTCACTGCCGGTGCTTCCGGTCAGAGTCGTGACGTTCGCCAGCGTGAGCGTGTTCCCCGCGCCGCTCAGGACGAGCTTGTCGTCGCCGCTGGCGAGATCGATGGCGCCGCTCATGGCGGAGCCCAGCGTCACGACGTCAATGCCGGTGCCGCCGGCGATCGTCTCGACGTTGATGAGGGTCACCGTGTTGTGAGCCGCAGAGGCTAGCGTGATGCTGTCGTTGCCCGAACCCAGATCGAAGCGCCCGCCGATCACTGCCGTCGAGATCGTAACGAGATCGTCGCCCGAACCAGCGACGATGGTTTCGACATTGGCGGCGACGAGTTCATTGTTCCCCGACGACAAGGTCAGCTTGTCGGCGCCCGAGCCGAGGTCGATCGTGCCGGTGAAGGAGTCGGTGATCGTTACCTGGTCGGCGCCCTTGGTGCCGGTCAGTCCTTCAATCGCGGACAGGGTGATGATACTCGTGGCGCCGCCCAAGGCGATCACGTCGTCGCCCCCGCCACCGATCACGTTCTCGACATTGGTGACGGTGATACTGTTGCCCCCGTCGGCCAGTGCCAGGTTGTCGATCCCGGCTCCCAGATCGATCGCGCCGCCGGCGATCGCGGTGGCGAGGACGACGTGATCGGCGCCCGCCGCGCCGATGATCGTCTCGACATTGGTCAGGGTCAGCGAATTGATGCCCGCGCCCAGCGCGAGCTTGTCGTCGCCATCCGCCAGGTCGATGCCGCCGCTGAAGGCCGAACTGAGGGTAATGACGTCATCGCCCGTGCCGCCGGTCAGCGTTTCGACATTGGCGAGGGTGACCGTGTTGTGCGGGGCATCGGCCAGGGTGAGGCTGTCCGCGCCGGAACCCAGGTCGATCCTGCCGGAGGTGAAAGCGGAGGCGAGGGTGACGATGTCGGTGCCGGTGCCGCCCATCAGCGTTTCGATGTTGGCCACGATGACCGTCGCGCCGCCTGCGCCCAATGTCAGCTTATCGGCGCCGGAACTCAAATCGACGGTACCGGCATAGCTGCCGCTTACCGTCACCTGGTCGCTGCCCGTGCCGCCGGTCAACGTCTCGATATTGAGGACGGTCACCAGGTTGGTGCCATTGGCCAGGGCGACGCTGTCATCGCCGTCGCCCAGGTCGACCCGGCCCGTGAGCGCCTTGGTATAGACGATGGTGTCGTCGCCCGCGCCACCCATCAGCGTTTCGATATTGCCGATCGTGACGATATTGCCGTCGTCGCTCAGGGTCAGCTTGTCCGCGCCGGCTGCCAGATCGACGACGCCCGCGAACGCCGTCTTAAGAGTGACTTGATCCACGCCGGCGCCGCCGGTCACCGTCTCGACATTGGCGAGGCTGATCGTATTGCCGCTGGCGGCCAGGACAACCTTGTCCGAGCCGTCACCGAGATCGATCGCCCCATGGAAGGCGGTCCCGAGGCTGACGACGTCGTCACCGGCGCCACCGGTCAAGGTTTCGACATTGCCGATGGTGATCGTGTTGCCGTCGTCGGCGAGGGTGAGGGCGTCGTTGCCCGCGCCCAGATCGATCTTGCCGGTGATCGAGGCGGTCAGCGTGACCTGATCGCTGCCGGTGCCACCCACCAGGGTTTCGACATTCGAGATGACGGCGGTATCGCCCAGATTGCTCAGGGTCAGTTTGTCGTTGCCGCTGCCGAGATCGACGGAGCCGCTGAACGCGCCCGTCATCATCACGATGTCGTTGCCCGTTCCGCCTGTCAGGGCCTCGACATTGGCGACGGTGACCGTGTTGTGGACAACATCGGCCAGAACCAGGCTGTCGTCGCCCGAACCCAGATCGATGGCGCCAATGATCGTGGTGGAGACCGCGATGGTGTCGTCACCCGCGCCACCGATCACAGTCTCGACATTGGTGGCGGTCAGGTCGTTGCCGCCGGCAGCCAGAACCAGCTTGTCCAAGCCTGATCCGAGATCGACCGAGGTGAAGGCATTGGTGCCCAAGGTGACGAGGTTGCTGCCGGAATCGCCCACCAGCACGTCGAAACCGGTCAAAGCGATGGTGGCCAGATTGAAACTCGTGCCGGTCAACGCCAGTGTGTTGCTGCCCGCCCCGCCGGTGAGCGTGTGCAGGCCAACGAAGTCGGCAGCGTTGAGACCGAGATACGCGCCGCCATCGCCACCGACGATGTTTTCGATGCCGGACAGGGTGACGTGGCTCAGATCGACCGTGGTGCCGCTGAGATAGAGGCTGTCGTCGCCGGAACCGCCGACGATCGATTTCATTCCGCTTAGATTCTGCGACGATAGAACGAAGGTATCGTTGCCGATGCCGCCCTTCAGGACCTCAAAGCTCGTCAGACTTACGCCCGTGAGGTCGAGGGTCTCTCCGCTGACGATCAACGTATCGACACCGTTGCCGCCGCTCAGCGTCAGGACGTCGGTCAGGTTGTCCTGGTTGACGGTCAGGGCCAGGGCGGTGCCGCCCTGCGCCTTGACGATCTCGAAGCCGGAGAGGTCCACCGTCGTGAGATCGGCGGTGGTTCCGACCAGAGCCAACGTATTGGTGCCCAAGCCACCACCGATCAGGTCGATGCTGGGTAGCATCGCAGAGGCAATGGAGATGTAATCGTTGCCGCCGGCGTTTTGGATATTTTCGATCCCGGACAAAGTGATATGGGTGAGATCGACCGTGGCGCCGCTGACGAACACGGTGTCGTCGCCGTTGCCGCCGACGATTGATTTGATGCCACTCAGGTCCGCAGACGACATCAGGAAATTGTCGCCGCTGTCGCCGCCCCTGATCACCTCGAAATTGGCGAGCGTGATTCCGCTAAGATCGATTGTTTGTCCATCGACCAGGAGCGTATCGACTCCCGCGCCGCCCGCGATCGACCGGACATCGGTCAGATTGTTTTGATTAAGAGTCAGCGTCAGCCCCGACGCGCTTTGCGCCTTGAGGATTTCGAAGCCCGACAGATCGACGCCGCTGAGGTCGGCGGCGTGTCCCGATAGGACCAATGTATCGACGCCGGCGCTGCCGACGATCGATTGCGTGCCCGCAATGCCGCTCGCGCCAATGGTCAACGAAAGTGCCGTGCTGCCTACTTCGAGAAGCGAAATGCCCGAAAGGGTCACGGAACTCAGATCAACCGACGCGCCGGTAACGATCAGGACCTCGCCGGAATCGCCGACGATCGACTGAACGCCGGTCAGATGCGCCTGATTCAAGGTCGCGGTCGAGTCGGCGAAAGCGAAGGAAATCACCTCGACGTTCGAGAACGTAGCCCCGGAGAGGTTGATATCCGTCGAATTGAGAACAAGCGTATCCGTACCGGCGCCGGCGCCCTCGATCACTGCGAACGTATTGCTGTCGACGATATAAACGTCGTTTCCTGCCCCGCCGGCCAGCGTGTCGGCACCGCCACCGCTGATCAGTGTGTCGTTGCCACCGTAGCTATAGATAACGTCGTCTGCGGAGCTGCCGATGATCGTGTCGTCGCCCCGCAACGCATAGGTCGCGAAGCCGGCGACGTTGTTGTGTTCGCCGTAGTTTCCGACGGTCGCCACGTCGAGATCTGTGTCTTCCCAAAGGGTGAGGGTCAATCCCGTACTGTCGACCTCCACGAAAGACGTAACGTCGCCCCCCGTGATGAACCCTCCGGCTGTCTCAAAATTTCCCGTCAATGTGACGGTATCGCCTTCCCTGTCGGTCTCGACGATCTCAGTGGACGTCACCGAAACAATGGTGGGAATTTCACCTGTGACGATGTCGGTGAGGCCATTGCCTTTGGGCGACGTATCGATGCCATCGCCGTTGGGAAAGGAAAGAACTGACATATGACCCATACAGGCACGGATGTTCTTCCGTGCAGTCCCACACTAACCGACCGTCATGGCTGTAATAAATCGGACCGATTCTCTACAGAATCGCGACTTTCTGCAGCTATGCTGAATAGCCGCGTATTACCCGCCCCGGCCCCCAATATTGCCGAGAATGATACCCGTAAAACGTGTGCGGGCCAAGAAAACGAGTCACAAAAGCTGTGACCAGTTTCAAAAACGCGGGGTCAGTATCCGATTGCCGCGCCGGTTTCGCCGCGCGGGTCCGCGGCGCCGTACACCATGGGGTGCGGACCGTCGACGGATCGGCTGATGCGGGGGCCACCGACCAGGATTCCCTGGGCCAAGCTCCAATGCCCATGTTCGCGAATCGAATATCCAGATTTGGTTAACGCCGCTGTGACATCGGCCGCCAGGGCGCCCTGCTCGGCGAACAGGGTGTCGGGTAACCATTGATGATGAATACGTGGCGCGGCGATGGCCTGGCTGATGCTCATATCGTGGTCGATCGCGTTGATGATCGCCTCGAACACGGTGGTGATGATGCGTGGGCCTCCGGGGCTGCCGATCACCATCACCACATGCCCGCCCTGCGTCACGATGGTCGGCGTCATCGAGGAGAGCGGGGTCTTGCCCGGCGCGATGGCGTTGATTTCCCCCTGCACCAGACCGAAGAAATTGGGCACGCCGGCCTTGGCCGTGAAGTCGTCCATCTCGTCGTTCATCACGACGCCCGTTTTCCCCGCGATCACCTTCGCGCCATAAACGTTGTTCAGCGTATAGGTGACCGCAACGGCGTTCCCGGCCGCATCGACAATCGAGAAGTGGGTCGTGTTCGACCCTTCATGCGCTGGCGCCTCCGGGGCGACTGATTTCCCCGCCTTTTCCGGGTCGATCCTGGCGCGCAGCTTGGCGGCATAGGCGGGATCGATCAGGCGCGCCACCGGGTTCTTCACGAAGGCCGGGTCGCCGAGGACATTGTTGCGGTCGGCATAGGCCAGCCGCATCGCTTCGATCAGGTCGTGGACTTCCTCCGTCGAGTGGAAGCCGAGCTTGCCGAGCGGAAAGCCTTCGACGATATGCAGCATCTCGCAGAGCGTCACGCCGCCCGAACTGGGCGGCGGCGCGGAGACGATACGGTAGCCGCGATAGGAGCAGATGACGGGCGGCAGCTCGCGGGCGCGATAGCGGTCGAGATCGGCATGGCTGATGATGCCGTGGCCCACGATGCTGGCGGCGACGATCGCGGCGGCCGTCGGCCCGCGATAGAAGCCGTTGACGCCGCGCTCGGCGATCAGCCGCAATGTGCGCGCCAGATTGGCCTGCACCAGCCGGTCGCCCGCGCGATAGGGCGATCCATCCGGCTTCATGAATTGGGCCGCGAGATCGGGATGGCCCTTCATGATCTCGCCGGCATCGACGATCTCGCTGTCGCCGTCGGTCAGCACGAAACCCGACTGGGCCAGGGCGATCGCCGGGGCGATCAGGGCGCTGCGCGTCATCGTGCCCCAGCGCTGCCGGGCGGTCTCAAGCCCCATGACGGTGCCCGGGACGCCGACTGCGAGCCAGCCATCGGTCGAGAGGCCCGGTACCACGTCGCCCTTGGCGTCGAGATACATTTTGGGCGTGGCGGCCAGCGGCGCGCGTTCGCGGAAATCGAGAAAGGTCTCGTGGCCGTCGGCGAGACGCAGGGTCATGAAACCGCCGCCGCCGATATTGCCGGCCATGGGATAGACGACGGCCAGCGCATAACCGACGGCGACCGCCGCATCGACCGCGTTGCCGCCCTTCTTGAGGATATCGACACCGACCTGGGAGGCGATGCGATGGGCCGTCACCACCATCCCATGTGGGGCGGCGACGGGCTGCGGGTCCTCGGCGCGGACCGCCGCCGGAACGAACAGAAAGGCGGCGGCCGCGAGTCTGAGAAGTGTAAGACGCAAGATCACTGCTGTGCGTAGACCGGCTTGCCCTTCTTCCATACATACATGACGAAGCCGGGATTGGTCAGATCGCCCTTGGCGTTGAAGCCCAAGGTGCCGAGCGCCGTCTGGTAGGTGGCGCTGCGCAGCTTGGCCGCCACCTTGGCTGCGTCGGTCGAACCGGCGGCCTTCACGGCCTCCGACCAGGCCTGGATGGCCGCATAGGCATAAAGCGTGTAAGCCTCGGGCGCGTAGTGCTCATGCTCGAAATACTCGACCAGTTCCTTGTTGGCCGGATCGAGTTTCGGATCGGGACCGAAGGTCATCAGGGTGCCTTCGCCGGCATCGCCGGCGATGTTCCAGAATTCCGGATCGTTCAGCCCGTCGCCGCCGATGATGGTCGCCTTCAAGCCTTGTTCCTTCGCCTGACGGGCGATCAGGCCGGCTTCGGCATAGTAACCGCCGTAATAGACGATCTGGGCGTTGACCGACTTCAGCTTGGTGACGACGGCGCTGTAGTCCTTCTCGCCCGCATTGATCTCTTCGTATAGCACCGGCTTGATGCCCTTGCTCTCGATCGCGCCCTTGAACGCGACGGCCAGGCCCTGGCCATAGGTCTGCTTGTCGTCGAGCACGGCAACGGTCTTGCCCTTCAGATTGGCCGCGACATAGTCGGCGGCGGTCGGCCCCTGCGAATCGTCGCGGCCGCAGACACGGAATACATTGGTCAGACCGCGATCGGTCAGCTTCGGATTGGTC
>CAZNZI010000167.1:0-11139 GCA_964577475.1 uncultured Rhodospirillaceae bacterium | reverse complement strand
CTGGAGGTTCGACATGACGGCGCCGAAGGCGTCGGGCATGCGCTCGCCGACGAGGGGAATGTTGGTCCATGCGCCGCCCTCGACGATGACCTCCAGTTTCTCGGGATGCGCGTGGATGTAGTCGATCAGATAGCCGAGCGTGAGATGGGCGCAGCCTTTCGTGCCTTCGACGCGGAAGGTGGCGTCCACATGCTTGGGGCCGTAGTTGTAGGTGTGGTTGAGCGCGAGCGAGCAGCGCACCCGCGGACCGTAGTCGAGGATGATGCTGCTGCGCGCATCCTTGAGATCGGGATAGCGCGGATGAGGCACGGTCTTGGCATAGACGCTCTGTGGTTCGCCGAGAATCGAGCGGATCCAGTCGAGATAATGAACCGAGTGCAGCGGTATCTCGATTGCGTCGAGCCGCGACATGAACGACCACAGCTCCCACGGCATGTAGACCGCGAGATGCACATCGACCTCGACCACTTCGCCGAACAGGCCGCGGCGGATCGCGTCCCTGATCGCCAGCATCGAAGGCGTGAAGCGAAGCTGGAAGTTGGTGGCCGCGGTGATCCTGCGGCGGTCGATGGCGGCGACGATCTGCCGTCCGTTGGGCAAGCCCGTGCCGAGCGGCTTCTGGATCAGCGTGACGCTGCCCTCCGGCAGTTTCTCGACCGTGTCCAGGATCGCGTCGGGTGGCAGCGCCAGGTCGAACACGGTGTCGGCGGTGCGCGCCGCGATGGCCTGGTCGAGGCTCTCATAGACGGTCTTGATGCCGTAGTCCTTGGCGACCGCCTCGGCCTTGGCTTTGTCGAGATCGAAAATGCCCGCGACCGGCAGGCCGATCTTGTTGTAGCCCGGCATATGGCCGTCGCGGATGATGCCGCCCGCGCCGATGATGATGATCGGCCGCGGTTTGCTCGGCATCGGCCAGGTCTGGCTCAATTTCAAATCGGTGCTCATCTTTTCTGATCCCGTTCTTCTTGTTTGCTCACCACACCGTATAGCCGCCGTCGATCACATAGGCGGCGCCCGTGACATAGGCGGCGGCGGGGCTGGCGAGATAGACGGCCAGTGGGCCGATCTCCTCGGGTTGGCCGGTGCGGCCCATCGGAACGTGGGAGACGAAGGTCTGGATGACCTCAGGCCGCGTCTCGTTCCACTTCTTGTTGGCATCGGTCATGAAGAGGCCGGGACAGATCGCGTTGACGGTGATCCCATGCGGCGCCCAATCGGCGGCGGCGCAGCGGGTGAAGTGCAGCACGGCGGCCTTGGAGCTCTCGTAATGCCGCCCGCCGATACCGCGATTGGCGATCATCGCGCTGATGGATGCGATATTGATGATGCGCCCGCCCTTGCCGCGCTCGAGCATCGAAGCACCCACCATCTTGGTGGCGATGAAGCAATTGGTCAGATTGAGATCGATGCCGCGCCGCCAGCTCTTCAGCGACTCGGTGGCGATCGGCACGTTCTCCTCGCGGTTGCCGACATTGTTGATCAGCACGTCGATCGGCCCCATGGAAAGCGCCTGATCGACGGCCTTCTCGCACTCTTCGGGCACGGCCATGTCGGCGTCGATGATCCAGCACTGGCGGCCGAATGCGCGGATTTCCTTCGCGGTGGCTTCGAGTGTGTCCTTGGTGCGACCGGTGATGATGACGTCGGCACCGACTTCGGCCAGCGCGAGGGCCATCGAGCGGCCGAGCCCGCGGCTGCCGCCGGTCACGAAGGCGCGTTTTCCGTCCTGGCGGAACTGATCGAGGATTCCCATCGTTTTTCTCCCTTGGATATTTCTCAGAGCTGCAGCGGCAGCACGAGCTGGCCGTTTTGCGCGACGACCCGGCCGCGCTTGACCACGATCGTGCGCGGCGGATGGGCGACCACCGCCTCGGGCGTCGAACCGGCATGGACGGCGACCAGATCGGCCGGGTTGCCGACGCGCAGCCCGTAATCCTTCAGCCTCAGCACCTTTGCCGCATTGACCGTGGCGAGGTCGAGCGCCAGGGCGAGATCGGTATCGGAATTGAGCCCGTTGCGGTAGCCGACGATATTGGCGCGGTCGAGCATGTCGCCATTGCCATAAGGCGCCCAGGCATCGCGGATATTGTCCGAGCCCGTGAACACGGTGACACCCGCTTCGGTGAGGCGCTTCACGGGGGGCATCGGCACGGGGCCCGCGCCGTTCGACATGATGGCGACGCCTGCCTTCGCCAGCGCCTCGGCGGTCTTGCCGAACTCGACATCATCCACATCGCCCAGCGCGAAAGCATGGCTGACGGCGACCTTGCCACCGAGGCCGCCGGCTTTGGTCTTCTCGGCGATGCGTCGCAGTTCGGAGCAGCCGAGCGGGCCGAAATCGTGCAGATGGATGTCGATCCCCACGCCGCGTTTTTCGGCGATACCGAAGACGACATTGAGATGCCCATCCACATCGTGGTCGAACCCAGCCGGGTCGAGGCCGCCGACGAGATCGGCGCCCTCCTGCACGGCCTGGTCCATCATCTCGGCGGCGCCGGGCAGGGTGACGATGCCGCTCTGGGGAAAGGCGACGATCTGGATGTCGGCATGATGCCGGGCCGCCTCGCGCACACGGAGCAGGGCGTGCAGCCCGTCGAGCTTCATCAGGTCGTCGATATCCACATGGCTGCGCATGGATGTGGTGCCCGCCGCCACCACCTGCCGCACCAAGGCCAGGGCGCGCTGCTCCACCGGCACGGTGAGCGACTTGCGCAGTTCCTTCTCGGCGGCC
Source organism: uncultured Rhodospirillaceae bacterium (assembly GCA_964577475.1). Taxonomy (GTDB): domain Bacteria; phylum Pseudomonadota; class Alphaproteobacteria; order Rhodospirillales; family Magnetospirillaceae; genus JASHSH01. The sequence goes on along the minus strand of CAZNZI010000167.1, from coordinate 8,408 downwards.
ACGCGCTCCATCACGCTGTCGCCCGGGATGTGCGGGATGAAGGGCATCCCCAGCAGCGTCTTGTCGAGATGGATATGCCCGTCCACCAGCCCCGGCAGCACCAGTGCGCCGTTCAGCGCGATCCGTTCGGCCCCCAGCGCAGACTTGGTTCCGGTCTCGGGCAGGCCGGAAATCTTGCCATCGTCGATATGCACGTCGACCCGCCGCCCGTTCGCGAGAAGGGCGTCCGTCAGAACGAGAGGCATCGTCATGGGATCAGTTCGACCCGGCGGGCAGCGACATAGCGGTAGAGCGGATCGCCATAGAATTTCCATTCCTCGTGCGACGAGAACGTGTAGCTGAGATCGTGTTCGTCATTGGACAGGATCGCCTTGGCGAAAATCTCGGGCCAGTCGGGGCAGGGGGCGTGGCGCCAATCGTCGAGTTGCTTGGCCGACGGCAGATCGGGGAAGCCGATCTTCGGATAGAGCGACGCGATCGCCGTCCAGAAATAGCGCAGCGCTTCGTCCTGGTTGGGCCAATAGTCGGTCAGGATGCGGATCCAATGGGTGCCGGTGACGGCGTGGAGCGCACAGAAATCCATCGTGCCGGCCATCAGGGCCAGTGAGGCCTTGGCGATCCGGTCATGGGTGCCGGGAATCACCTGCAGCCAGTCGACCACGGGGGTGAATTCCGGCTTCGCCGCCATCGACCGCATGAAATGCCAGAGCAGGTCGAGTTCGACCTCGACGGTCTGAAAGGTCGGATAGTCGCGGATGCGCAACAGGACCTGCGCCGGATCGGCGGTGATCGGTTCGGCGCCGGTCGGGGTGGCGAGGCGCAGATAGGTCGCTGCCCAATAGCCCATTGCCGTGCCCACTTCGACGGGATCGTCGTTCAGCACGCCATAGGCCAGGCGCATCAGGCCGTGCAGGGCGCTGGCAGCGATGCCGGGCACCAGGGTGGGCATATAGCGCGCCACGACCGCATGGGCGCCCTGGCGGGTCACCTCGTTGACGAAGAAAGCGCGGTAATCGGTCTCGCGTGTTCGATCGCCGAGCGCTTCCGCCCAATGATCATGTTTGATTTGCGCAACCGACGGTGGCGGCGGCACCAGCTTGTTGCTCACCCGATAGAATTCGAAGAACTCGTTGAGCCTTTGGTCGGTGGCCCCCATCCGGCGCAGGCAGATCAGAACCATCGGCAAATGGTTCGACAGCAAGACCGGAAATTCGAAGCTGAATTCGCGGGCTTTGCCGATCAGCCGCGTCAATTCGGCATCGCCGGCGGTGGGCAAAGATCGGGCTGCGGCGGCGGTCGGGGCCATTGTCATTCCTTCCAGCCGATAGATGGTGACGGCTCAGCATAAGGGCCAGGGGCCGGGGCTGTCCCGTATTCTTTGCAGTCTAGCAATGGCGTTGTATCCGCTTGGCAGGCTTCTATAATCGAACATGTGTGGGAACTTCATCGTTGGGGAGTCTGATATGATCCGGAGAACGATGCTTATCGCTGGCGCCGCGAGTGTCATGGCGCTGGTTGCCGCAGGCCCGAGCTGGGCCGGACAATATGACGGCGTGACGTTGACCTTGGCTTCGCAGAGTGACCAGTTCGCGCCTGTGCTGGCCGCACTGGCGCCCAAGTTCAAGGAAGCCACCGGTGCCACCGTGAAGGTGGACATCCTCAACTATCCCGAACTTCTCACCAAGACGACCACCGACTTCGTCGGCCATACCAAAGGCTACGACATCGTCACCATGGACGTGGTGTGGACCGGCCAATACGCCACCGCCGGCTATACGGTCGACCTGACCGACTGGATCAAGCGCGACGCCGCTGAGATCAAGGTGGACGACATCTATCCGTCGCTGATGTCGGCGCTGGGCGGCTACAAGGGCAAGCAGGTTGCGTTCCCCTTCGCGGGCTACGCCAACGTGCTGGCCTACCGCAAGGACCTCTATGACGCCGCCGGTCTCAAGGCGCCGGAGACAATGGAAGACGTCGTCGCCGCGTCGCTGAAGCTGACCGATGCCGCGAAGAAGCAGTACGGCTTCGTCGCCAATGGCGCCAAGGGCCCGGCTGTCGCGCAGGATTGGATGCAGTACAACGCCCAGATGGGCGGTTCGATCCTCGACGCCTCGGGCAAGCCGGTGTTGAACTCGGAAGCCAACATCAAGAGCCTGACCGTCTATAACGAACTGTTCCAGAAGGCGGCGCCTCCGGGGGCAGCCGATTATTGGTGGGACGGCCGCGAGACGGCGTTCAAGACCGGCCTCGCCGCGAACATGGAAACCTGGTCGATCGGCGCTGCTGGCTACTACGATCCGTCGCAGTCGAAGGTGGTCGACAAGGTCGCCATCGAGTTGGCGCCCCCGGGCAAGGGCCTGCCGAAGAAGTACGGCATCGGCGGCTGGGGTCTCGCGATCAACGCCGATATCGATCAGAAGAAAAAGGAAGCCGCCTGGGCCTTCATCAAATGGGTGACCAGCCCGGCGGTGCAGAAGGAGACGAATCTCGGCGGCCTGTCGAGCTTCATCCGCAAGAGCCAGACTCACGATCCGGACGTCGCGAAGAAGTATCCCTTCATCAAAGTGATCGATGAGACCTTCGAGCATGGCGACGGCGAATACCGTCCGCGCATTCCGCAGTATCCGCAGATCCAGGACATCCTGGGCAACGCGGTGAACGCGGTTCTGGTCGGCAGCACCGACCCGAAGAAGGCGCTCGACGACGCCCAAGCGCAGGCGGCGAAGCTGTTCTGAGTCGCTTTTCACTTCTCGCGTCATGCCCGGCCTTGTGCCGGGCATCCACGCCTTTCCTTTAAGATTAACCACGAAGGCACGAAGGAAGAGGAAGAAGCACGAAGGAAAATTTCTGCTTCATCTCCTTCACTCCCTTCGTGCCTTCGTGGTGAAACCTTTAAGGCGTGGATGGCCGGACGCGAACATGTGAGCGTGCCCGGCTATGACGAACTCGGTAAAAGGCGCAAGTTTGGCTGCAGACCTCGCCGTAGCAACAACCGATCGGGGCCGGAACACTTCCGGCCCCGATTTCGGTTTCGGGCCAGGCTTGCCGTACTTCCAGCGCCGGCGGCTGTTCCTGTTCGCGCTCGGCGTGCCGGCGGTGATCTATGTGCTTGTGGTGGCCGTCTGGCCGCTGGCCCAGGGCATCTGGTATAGCCTGTTCGACTACAGCCTGATGCATCCGGCGACACGGCATTTCGTCGGCTTCGACAACTACATCCAGCTTTGGACCGATCCCGATGCGCGCGCATCGGTGATCACCACATTGGTCTTCACCGTCTTCGCGGTCGCGCTCGAATTCGTGGTCGGCCTCGGCCTCGCGCTGCTGCTCTGGCGCAACGGCGCCTTCGAGCGCGTCTGCCTGGCGCTGATGCTGATCCCCGTCACGATCACACCGGTGGCCGTGGGCCTGATGTTCCGCGCGCTGCTGGCGCCCGATTTCGGCCTGATCGGCTATTACGCCGCGAGCTGGGGGCTCAGCATCCCGCGCGGATTCCTCGGCGACGTCCACACGGCACTGGGCACGATCGTGGTGATCGATGCCTGGGAGTGGACGCCTCTGATGGCGCTGATCCTGCTCGCGGGATTGAAGGCATTGCCGACCGACATCCTCGAAGCGGCGGAAGCCGACGGCGCCACGGCGTGGCAGCGGCTGCGCATCATCATCATGCCGATGCTGCTGCCGGCGATTTTCCTCGCGCTGGTGCTGCGCACGATGGACGCCTTCCGCGTCTTCGACATCGTCTTCGCCACCACCAATGGCGGACCGGCGGATGCGACCAATGTGCTGATGTTCTATGCGGTGAAGCAGGGGCTTCAGTTCTTCAATGTCGGCTTCGCCTCGGCGATCGCCAATTCGATGGTGATCGTGATCGGCATCTTCGCGCTCTCCTTCGTGTTCCTGATCAGGGGCGCCGACCGGCGCGCGAATCAGCCATGAGCCGCAAGAGCTCCACCGCCGCACTGGTCGCCCAGCGCGCCACCTTGGGCGGGGCGCTGGTGATCTTCCTGCTGCCGGTGCTGTGGCTGATCCTGACCGCCTACAAGGCGCGCATCGACATCTTCTCGTTTCCGCCGAAACTGGCCTTCGTGCCGACGCTGACCAACTTCCACGATGTCTTCAAATTTTTCGATGTGCCACGGCTGGTGGAAAGCAGCCTGATCATCTCGCTCGGCTCGGCAGCGCTGTCGCTGCTGATCGGCATCCCGTGCGGCTACGCCCTGGCGCGCGCCAGCAACCGCGGGGCCGGTGGGGTGGGGTAGTTGTGCCTGGCCGTGCGCACGGTGCCGCCGGTGGCGACCCTGGTGCCCTATTACCTGATGATGCGCGACTTCCATCTGCTGGGCACCTGGTGGTCGGTGATCATGCTCAACACCACGCTCAACTGTGCCTTCGTGGTGTGGATGATGTACTCCTATTTCCGCTCGCTGCCGCGCGAGATGGAAGAGGCGGCGCTGACCGATGGCTGTTCGCTGTTCGGGGCCTTTTGGCGCGTGGCGCTGCCGATGGTGAAGCCGGGCATCATCGCCAGCGCACTCTTCTGCATCATGTTCGCCTGGAACGACTTCCTGTTCCCGGCCTTCCTGACCCGGGCCGAGACCCGGCCGCTGGCTGTAGCGTTGCTGACCGCCTTCGGCACGCTCGACATCACCTGGGGCACATTGGGCGCGCTCGCCCATTTCTCTACGATCCCGATCGTCCTGATCGCGCTTTTGCTCAACCGCTATTTCGTCCAGGGCCTGACGCGCGGCGTGCACTGATCCTATTTGGACGTGGGCAGGCTCATCTTCTTGCCGGCCAGTTTCTCGCGGGCATCGTTGAGCGATTTGAGACTCGCCAGCGTCTCGCGTGGCTGTTTGGTCGCGATGCCGACCAGCAAGGCCTCGATGAAGCCCAGGGTCGCCGTATGGAAGCTCAGCATCTCGGCGCTGCCGCGTGGTACAGGCAGGACCAGATCGACCCGATCCTTGAGGGCGGCGGCCAGGGTGTCGGTGATGACGAAGGACACAAGGCCGCGCCGCTCGATCTCGTCCAGAAGCGCGTTCAGCTCCGCATAGAGACGACTATAGGCCAGGATGATCACGAGGTCGCCCTTGCGCAACCGCTGGAGATCGTCGGCGAAGAGCAGGCCGGTGTTGGTGAGGCTGGCCGCGCCGATGCCGAAGCGGCCGAGCTGGGTCACGAAATAATTGGCGATCGCGCTCGAGGGGCCGATGCCGAACACGATGACCCGCTCCGCCGCGATGATGCCGTCGACCGACTTTTCGAACAATCTGGGCGTGATCGCATGGCGCAATCCGTCCAGCGAGCGCAGATGGGTATTCAATGCCAGATCGAACGCGGACACGAGGCTGCCGCCGACCGCGTTGAGCGTGCGCGTCAGCCGCTCGGCAGGCGAGGGTGGGCTGCGCATTTCATCGGCCAAGCTGTGGCGGAGGTCTTCGAGACCGCTAAAGCCGAGGGCCCGCGTTGCGCGCACGACGGTCGCGTCGCTGGTCTTCGCCTTCACGGCCAGTGCCGCGGCGGAAGCCATCAGGACTTCTTCGCGATTGTCCTGGAAATAGCGGACGACCCGTTGTTCGGCCGGGCTCAATTGGCCGAACCGTGCTGTTACCCGCTCGTCGAAGCTTGCCATCGCCCGAATCGACTCGTGTTGTATACGCTACTGATATAATAATTCAATGTAGTAAATACTACAATAGCCTGGATTTCAATCATGAACGAGATCACCGCCCGGGGCGCCCTGAGTAAGGTTCCCGCCGTCACTTTGGGCTTCTGGATCATCAAGATCCTGGCGACGACCCTGGGCGAGACCGGCGGCGATACGGTGACGATGACCCTGGATTGGGGCTATCTCGCCGGCACGGCATTGTTCGCGATGGCGCTCGTCGTGCTGGTCGCGGCACAGATTCTCGCCAAGCGATTTCATCCATCCCTCTATTGGCTGACGATCATCGCCTCGACCACCTTCGGTACGGCCATGGCCGACTTTGCCGACCGCTCGCTCGGTATCGGCTATACGGGCGGTTCGCTGCTGCTGCTCGCCTGCCTGATGATTGTACTCGGGGTCTGGTACTGGTCGGAGCGGACCGTCTCGGTGGATACGGTCAACACACCCAAAGTCGAGGCTTTCTACTGGGCGGCGCTCACCTTCTCGCAAACCTTGGGAACGGCGCTGGGCGATTGGGCGGCGGATACCGGCGGGCTCGGCTATGAGGGCGGCGCGCTGGTGTTCGGGGCAGGGCTGGCCGTCATCGCGGCGCTCTACTACTGGACGTCCGTCTCGCGCGTGCTGCTGTTCTGGGCCGCGTTCATCCTGACACGGCCGCTCGGCGCCACTGTCGGCGATTTCCTCGACAAGCCGTTGGACAAAGGCGGTCTCGATATGAGCCGGCCGCTGGCTTCGGCCGCGATCGCCGTGCTGATCATTCTCGCGCTGCTGATCGTGCCGCAGCGTGCGGGGACGCATCCCCAGCGCGGCTAGAGTGTGCGGCTGTCGTCGGGCAGGACCATCGGCAGGTCGAAGGCGGCGATATCAGCGATTTAGGTATCAGTCGTCATTGCGAGCCCACGGGTCCGGCTGAAGGCCGGCCCGAGGACAGGCTCTGCGACGCAATCCACCTTTCGTCGCGCGACATGGATTGCTTCGTCGCATTCGCGCCTCGCAGTGACGTTAGGCAGAAATCGCAGCGCCCGTGCCTGGATCGAACAGGTGCAGGTGGTCGAGGTCGATGCTTACGGGCAAGGTGTCGCCGGCTTTGATCCGGGCGCGGCCATGCAAGTTGAGGCGGATGCGCGCACCGTCGTGCTTGCCGGCCAGCGCCTCCTCATCTTGTGACAGGCCGACGCCGTCGAGATTGAGGCGCGGGCGGGGCGCCTCGATGTCGAGATGGACCAGGATCGTCGAGCCGAGATCCTCGGCCACGGCGACCGTGCCGGGAATCGTCGTGCCGCTGCCTTGCGCGACGAAACCCTCGGGCCGCACGCCGGCCACCACTGTCTTGCCGATATGGCTTGCGATGGCGGGTTTCTTGTCGAGCAAGGTGCGGGGCAGGGGAATCTGCGTCGTGCCCAGCATCAGCGCGGGCCCGCCGTCGCCCGCGACGATCTTGCCTTCGATCATGTTCATCGGCGGCGAACCGATGAAACTGGCCACGAAGATATTGGCCGGCTCGTCGTAGAGCGTGCGGGGTGCGGCGAACTGTTGCAGCACGCCACGATTCATCACCGCCACTTTGTCGCCCATGGTCATCGCTTCGACCTGATCGTGGGTGACGTAGATGGTGGTGACGCCGGTCAGCTTCTGGATGCGCGCGATCTCGGTGCGCATCTGGCCGCGCAGCCGCGCATCGAGGTTGGAGAGTGGCTCGTCCATCAGGAAGGCCTGCGGCTCGCGCACGATGGCGCGGCCCATGGAGACACGCTGGCGCTGGCCGCCGGAAAGCTGCGACGGCATGCGGTGAAGGAACTCGCCGAGTTCGAGGATCTGGGCCGCCGTCTCGACCTTTTTGGCGATGGCGCCGGCGGTGGCGCCACGGACGCGCAGGCCGAAGCCGATATTCTCGGCGACCGAAAGGTGCGGGTAGAGCGCGTAGCTCTGAAACACCATCGCGATGTTGCGCTCGCGGGGCGCGAGATCGTTGGCGACCTTGCCGCCGATCAGGAGCTGACCGCCGCTGATATCCTCGAGCCCCGCCACCATCCGCAGGGCCGTCGACTTGCCGCAGCCCGAGGGGCCCACCAGCACCACGAACTCGCCGTTCCCGATGGAGAGGTTCAGATCATTCACCGCCGCCTTGCCCTCGCCATACCGATTGATGTAATTATGGAATGCGATCTCGGCCAAGGCGCTGCTCTCCCGCTGTGATGGTCTTGGTATTGAAGCGGAAACGGCAGGTCTTGCAAGGCTCTAGGTAAAATCTGCCCCGTCGATGCGCGTGCGGATTCGAACCTTCCGCAAGCGGGTCCGGTCGATCGGGGAAAAATCTCATCAAATCAGTTGGTTGATCGGGGTTGGTTTCGTTGGTCCGGGCCTTGCGAAGAGCAGCGCGGGTACGGGGCTCCAAGGGCCCGAACGGCGATGGCAATGATGAAGACCGAAAAGACGGATCAGGATCAACTCGACGCGGCGCTGCGCCTGCACCAGGACGGCCGCATGGACGACGCGGCACGCCTCTATCGCGCCGTGTTGGACTGCGACGCGGACCATCCGCGCGCGCTTCTGCTGCTGGCGATGATCCTGGCCGACGGACCGGATTGGCCCGAAGCCGAGTTGCTACTCCGCCGCCGTCTGGCGCTCGGCGATGATGCGATCCTGACGCCCGCGACCGTGGCGCCTGCGCTGGCCGCCGCCGATGCGCCGGGCGCCGACTGCGAGGCACGCCGCCTTGAACTCGCGATGGTATTCT
>CAZNZI010000166.1:0-2193 GCA_964577475.1 uncultured Rhodospirillaceae bacterium | reverse complement strand
CAACGCCAAGCCCAACGTGCCGCGCGACGTGCTCGAGGTGATGAAGGCCAACGGACTCCGCCTGTTGCTGGTCGGCTACGAGAGCGGCGTGCAGGACATCCTCAACAACATCAAAAAGGGCACGCGCATCGACATCGCGCGGCGCTTCACCCAGGACTGCCACGAGCTCGGCATCCTGATCCATGGCACTTTCATCCTCGGCCTGCCGGGCGAGACGAAGGAGACGATCCAGACGACGCTCCAGTTCGCGAAGGACATGAACCCGCGCACCATCCAGGTCTCGCTGCCGGCGCCCTATCCGGGCACGCTGCTCTACAAGCAGGCGCGCGAGAACGGCTGGTTCGAGGGCGGCGACCTGCTGCGCGACGACGGCGTGCAGACCCCCGCGATGGGCTATCCGCATCTGCGCGCCAGCGAGATGGACCAGGCCGTGGCCGATTTCTACAAAGCCTTCTATTTCCGCCCGCGCAAGATCGCCGAGATCGTCGGCGAAATGGCGCGCAGCTGGGACATGACCAAGCGCCGTCTGCGCGAGGGTGTCGAGTTCTTCACCTATCTGCGCTCACGGACGACGGCGAAGGCGGCGTAGCAAGCGCGAGCCCGGTCTTAATATCGGGTATTGCCGGTCGACATGGGGGTGTCATGCGGGCACTGGTGACGGGAATTGCCCTCTCATTGGCATGCCTGCTGGTCTCGGCTGCGTTCACCGGCGCAGGCGCCCAGATTGCGCTCACTGCGATCAACTGCGAAACGGACGATGAGGTCGCGGCGGCCGATCGAACCTATGAGAAGTCGGCGATGGCCTTCGTCGAGGCGTTCGCCAGCGAGCATCCGGATTCGGCCTACGCGAGCTTGATCGATGAACTTCGTGCCAAGCTTTCCAAAGATCAGTTTGTCAAAATGGCAGATCAAGGAATCCGCGGTCAGGAACCGTTCACAGATCTGCATGTCGAGCACAGTTACCGAGTCATCCAGAAGAGCATCGGAAGTGCCAGCGGCTTCGCTACTTGCACGCTGATTGCTCACGGTAGTCTCAACAGCTTCGGGGGGCGGGTAGTCGTCGCCACTCGGCCTGTGCCGCTCCAGGCTCACGTGATCCTCGAAGGACAATCCAAGAGCCATGATCATTGGGCATTTACGATTTGGCTCACCCCATCGGCGGCGGGATGGGACATCGACGCCTTCGATGTACGGCTCATAGCGATGCGTAGCCACACGGCCCAGGATTTATGGGACGTGGCGCGCAGGGAGGAACGGGGCAGTCGCATGTTGAATGCCTTCATTCTCTACGCTACCGCAGCACAACTTTCTTATCGCGGGCCCAATCTCCAATACGGGATCGCTACCGCAATATCGCAAGAACTGAAGGAGGTTCACGCGCCCAAGGAACTCGAGGGCAAAGGACCATATGAATGGAAGTTTGGCGATGACACATATTCGGTTAGCCGAGTCGGACCGGTCGTTGTCGGCACCGCGTTCGATCTCAACATCACCTACCAAGTCGCCCAAACTGAAGCGGACACCAACCTTGAGCAGCGAAATCATGCGCTGATTGCGGAATTCGAAATCGCGCATCCGGAATATGCTCAAGCGTTCGACGGCCTTGCTGTAGTCGCAGTCAGGCCTGACGGAACGGGATACAGAACTTCAGACCCGACACTTGCCGCGCATTAATACTGATCCTAAGCCGCCGCTTTCTTCCGCCGTGCTTCGATCATCTGCCAGGCGATCAGACCCGGCACACCGAACAGTAGTTCGCGGCCGCGCTTGAGGACGGAGAGCGCGAGTGCGACCTCGGGCGGCAGGCCGAGCAGGCCGCCGATCACCACATAGGCGCCCTCCTGCACGCCGAGACCCGCCGGCACGATGATCGCAGCGCTGCGCAGCGCCATGATGAAGGCCTCCATTGCCACGATGTCCGCCAGCGCCAAGGGATGGCCGAGCAGCGACAGCCCCAGCGCAGCCTCGCCGGTCGCCACGATCCAGGCGGCGAGGTGCAATGCGATCCCGGCGGCTAGCCGTGTGCGGTCCGCATAGAGCGCATGGATCACCGCCAGCGTGCTGTCTTCCTCTTCGGGTGCCGACCAGGTCTTCGGCATCAGCCGCGCGGGCAGGGTCTCGATGAAGCGCACCACCGGCGAACGCTGCACCAGCAGCAACGCGGCCAGCAGCGGCGCGCTGATGGCAAGGCCG
>CAZNZI010000165.1:0-2208 GCA_964577475.1 uncultured Rhodospirillaceae bacterium | reverse complement strand
AAGCGCGGGAAGAGTTCGAACACCTTCGGGATCGTCCACTGCCCCGGCCGTTCGAGCGGCACCTTCAGATTCTCTTCGACCGTCAGGTTGGCGAAGACGCGGCGGCCTTCGGGCACATAGCCGACGCCGCGCGCGGCAATGGCAAACGGCGGGAGGCGCGTCACCGTCTCGCCGAATATCTGCACCGCGCCGGTGCGGGCTGGCGTCAGCCCGACCAGGCTGCGCAAGGTGGTGGTCTTGCCCGCGCCGTTGCGGCCGAGCAGCGTGACGATCTCGCCCTCGCGCAGTTCGAGCGACACGCCATGCAGGATATGGCTCTTGCCGTAAAAGGTGTGCAGATCGGCGGCCTGAAGGACGGATGCGCTCATGCTTCCTGCCCCAGATAGGCGGCCTGAACCTTTTCGTTGGCGCCGATCTCCTTCGGCGTGCCCTCGGCCAGCACCGCGCCCTCCGCCAGGACCATGATGCGGTCTGCCAGGTTGAACACCACGCGCATGTCATGCTCGATCAGCACGATCGTCAGTTTCTGGTCGCGGTGCAGGCGGCGGATCAGCGCCGAGATGTCATAGGTCTCCTGGTCGCCCATGCCGGCGGTCGGCTCGTCGAGCAGCAAGAGGCGCGGCTTCAGCGCCAGCGCCATCATGATCTCGACCGTGCGCTGATCGCCGTGAGGCAATTCGCTGGCCAGCCGGTCGGCCTTGGGCGCGAGGCCGCTGATCGCGAGCAGCTCGTCGACGCGCCGCTTCAGCTCGGCCCCTGCCCCGCTCGACGGGCGCGGGTTGAGGCGCAACCCGGCCGCGACTTCGGCGGGGACGCGCAGATTCTCGCGCACCGTGAGTTCGGGGAAGATTTCGGTGATCTGGAAGGTGCGCGACAGGCCCATCGCCGTGCGGCGTTCGGGGGGCAGCCTGGTGATGTCCTGGCCGTCGAACACGATCTTGCCCGCGGTCGGCGGAAAGAATCCGCTGATGAGATTGAAGAAGGTCGTCTTGCCGGCGCCGTTGGGACCGATCACCGCGCGCAGCTCGCCCTGCGCCACGGTCAGCGACACGTTGTTGACGGCGACCAGACTGCCGAAATGGCGCGAGACGGCCTCGACCGAGAGCAGCGTCATGAGGCCGCCTTGCGCCGGATCGCCCCGATCACGCCGCGCGGGAAGAACAGCACGATCACCACGAAGAACAGGCCGATGAACGACATCCAGTTCTCGGTCTGGCTCGAGAGGTAGTCCTGCAGCACGACGAAGATCGCGGCACCGATCAGCGGGCCCCAGAAGGACCGCATGCCGCCCAGCACCGCCATGATCACGAAATTGCCCGACTGGTCCCAGCGCAGGAAGCGCGGATCGACGAAGTTGTTGAGCAGCGCGTAGAGCCCGCCAGCGAGACTGACGAAGGCGCAGGAGATGACGAAGGAAATCCAGATGTGCTGCTCGACCGGGATGCCGAGGAAGCGCGCGCGCCGTTCGTTCTCGCGGATCGCCACCAGCGTCCTGCCGAAGGGCGAGCGCAGCAGAAGCGCCATGATGCCCACCGCGATCGCGAAGAACAGCAGGCAGAAGTAGTAGAACAGCTTGTCCATGTGCAGCAGGTCGAGCTTGATGAAGCCCAGATCGATCGCCTGCCGCGTCCAGCCGCTCAGCCCGTCATCGCCGCCCGTCACCTTGTTCCAGCGGAAGGCGATGAAATAGAACACCTGGCCGAAGGCGATAGTGACCATGGCGAAATAGACGCCGCGCAGCTTGCGGATCAGCCCGCCGATGACGATCGCCGCGCCCGTGCCGATCAGCACGCCGACCACCAGCGCCACCAGCGTGTTGGGCGTGACGAATTTGATCATCATGCCGACGCCATAGGCCGAGAGGCCGAAATAGGCGGCGTGGCCGAACGAAAGAATGCCGGTGAAGCCGAGCAGGAAGTTGAGCGCCATGGCCGCGAGCGCGAGAATCAACACATGCGTCGCAAGCTGGGTGTAGCCGCCGACCCAGTTCATCCAGAACGGCATCGCCAGCAGCAGAATCCAGACGACGATATTGGCCGTGCGTTTGTCGAGACGGTTGAGCAGATCGGTCATTGCATCCGGCCCTCTTCGCCCAACAGGCCGCGCGGGCGGATCAGCAGCACCAGGCCCATCATCACATACATCACCGCTTCCTGGGCGGTGGGCAGGAACACGGTGGTGATGCCGGTCGCCACGCCGATCAGCAGG
>CAZNZI010000164.1:0-3313 GCA_964577475.1 uncultured Rhodospirillaceae bacterium | reverse complement strand
GAACGGCAAGCTCCGCGTCATCGGGCGCGCCGGCATCGGTGTCGACAACGTCGACATCCCGGCCGCGACCGCCGCCGGCGTGATCGTCATGAACACGCCGTTCGGCAACTCGATCACCACCGCCGAGCACGCCATCGCGATGATGTTCGCGCTCGCTCGTGATATCCCGCAGGCCAATCAGTCGACCCGGGCGGGCAAGTGGGAAAAGTCGAAGTTCATGGGCGTCGAGCTCACGGCCAAAACGCTCGGCATCGTCGGCTGCGGCAATATCGGTTCCATCGTCGCTGAACGCGCCATCGGCCTGAAGATGAAGGTCGTCGCCTATGATCCGTTCCTTTCGGTCGAGCGCGCCAAGGCTCTGGGCGTCGAGAAGGTGGAACTCGACGATCTGCTGCCCAAGGCTGACTTCATCACACTGCACACGCCGCTGACCGACGCCACGCGCGGCATCATCGATGCGAAGGCGATCGCCAAGACCAAGAAGGGCGTGCGCATCATCAACTGCGCCCGTGGCGGCCTGGTCGTGGAAGACGATCTGAAGGCGGCCATCGAATCGGGCCATGTGGCCGGCGCGGCGCTCGACGTGTTCAAGGAAGAGCCCGCCACCAGCAATCCGCTGTTTGCGCTCGAACAGGTGATCTGCACCCCGCATCTCGGCGCATCGACCACCGAAGCGCAGGAGAACGTCGCTCTGCAGGTCGCCGAGCAGATGTCGGACTATCTGTTGAGCGGCGCCGTTTCCAACGCGCTCAACACGCCGTCGGTCACGGCGGAAGATGCGCCGAAGCTGAAGCCTTATCTCGACCTGGCTCATCAGCTCGGCAGTTTCGCCGGCCAACTCACCGAGCACGGGCTGCGTGCGGTCACCATCGCCTATCAGGGGCAGGTGGCCGAACTCAACACCAAGCCGCTGACCGCGATGCTGCTCGAAGGCCTGCTCAAGCCCTTCGTCGAGACGGTCAACATGGTCAACGCGCCGGTGATCGCCAAGGACCGCGACATCACGGTCACCGAGACCAAGAACCCCGACTCGTCGGACTACCAGACGCTGATCACCCTGACGGTGACCACCGAGCACCAGACCCGCGCCGTGGCTGGCACGCTGTTCGGCGGCAGCAAGCCGCGCCTGGTCTCGATCAAGGGCATTTCGGTCGAAGCCGAACTCAGCGCCCACATGCTCTACGTGACCAACAAGGACAAGCCGGGCTTCATCGGCAAGCTGGGTACGACCTTGGGCGAGGCGGGGGTCAACGTGGCGACCTTCCACCTGGGCCGCAACCAAGCCGGCGGCGACGCGATTGCGCTGATCCAGGTCGATCAGGCCATTGCCGACACGCTCCTGGAGAAGGTGCGCGCTCTCCCCCATGTGGGACAGGCCAAGGCCCTGAGTTTCTGAGACTTTCCTGCGTCGGGGGCAGGCGCGATTGGCGCTTGCCCCTGGCCGGGCCCCAGGGTAAACGGAATGGCCTCGCGTTGGCCGTTTCAGTGGTCGTTTCCACGGTCTTTTCCCAGGTTCGCGCGCGGCTGGAGATGGCGCAGCCATGAGCGACCCCGTCAACCGCGCCCTGCTTCCCGTTGGGCTGCGCGACATTCTGCCGCCCTTTGCCGAACACGAGGCGAAGGTGGTCGGGCGCTTGGCCAAATTCTTCACCGCCCATGGCTATGAGCGGGTCAAGCCGCCGCTGATCGAATTCGAGGAGAGCCTGCTCTCCAATGCGGGTGCGGCGATGACCCCCCACAGTTTCCGCCTGATGGACCCGATCTCCCAGCGCATGCTGGCCCTGCGCGCGGATATGACCTTGCAGGTTGCCCGCATCGCGACCACGCGGCTCGGCAATGCGCCGCGGCCGCTGCGGCTCTCCTATGCGGGGCAGGTGCTGCGCGTGAAAGGCAGCCAGTTGCGGCCCGAGCGCCAGTTCGGCCAGGCCGGTATCGAGCTGATCGGCGCCGACAACGCCGCCGCCGACGCCGAAGTGATCGCGCTCTCGGCAGGGGCACTGGTCGATCAGGGGATGAAAGGCGTCAGTGTCGACCTGTCGCTGCCCGCCCTGGTGCCGGCGATCATCGGCAAGGACAACAACGTCAAACTGCGCGAGGCGCTCGACGACAAGGACGTCACCACCGTCCGCCAACTCGCCGGCGCGTCTGCCGATATCCTGGTCGCGCTGATCGAGGCGGCTGGCCCGGCTGCGCGCGCACTCGAAAAGCTCGCCAAGCTCAATCTGCCGAAGGAAGCTGCCGTGCAGCGCGCCCATCTCGCCGAGGTCGTGCGCATCGTCCATGAGACGGTGCCGGATCTCGCGGTGACCGTCGATCCGGTCGAGAATCGCGGTTTCGAATATCACACGGGTATCGCCTTCACGCTGTTCGCCAAGCAGGCCTCGGGCGAGTTGGGGCGCGGCGGCCGCTACTTCGCCGATGGCGAACCGGCCACTGGTGCGACGTTGTTCATGGATACGGTGCTCGACGCGATGCCGCCGCCCGAACCGGCCAAGCGTGTCTATGTGCCCACGGGCACGCCCGCGGCCAAGGCGCAAGCGCTGCGCCGCGAAGGTTGGATTACCGTGGCCGGTCTGGCAGCGGTGAAGGATGCGAAGGCCGAGGCCAAGCGGCTCGGCTGTGGTTTCGTGCTGACCGGCGATAAGCCTGTGTCGGTGGAGTAGGGGAATACGATGGCGAATGTTGCGGTTGTCGGCGCTCAATGGGGCGACGAGGGTAAGGGCAAGGTCGTCGACTGGCTGTCGGAGCGCGCCGAGGTCGTCGTGCGCTTCCAGGGCGGCCACAATGCGGGCCATACGCTCGTCATCGACGGCACGACCTACAAACTCTCGCTGCTGCCTTCGGGTGTCGTGCGCGGCACGCTTTCGATCATCGGCAACGGTGTCGTGGTCGATCCCTGGGCGCTCCTGGCCGAGATCGACCGCGTCGCGGGGCAGGGCCTCAAGATCACGCCGAATGTGCTGAAGCTCGCCGAGAACGCGGCGCTGATCCTGCCGATCCACAGCATGATCGACAAAGCGCGCGAAGAGGCCTCGGGTGCCGCCAAGATCGGCACCACCGGGCGGGGCATCGGTCCGGCCTATGAGGACAAGGTCGCCCGCCGTGCGATCCGCGTCTGCGATCTGGCCGACGACAAGGTCCTAGAGATGAAGGTCGAGCGTCTGCTGGCGCACCACAACGCCATGCTGCGCGGTCTGGGCATGGCCGAAGCCAGCGGCGACGACCTCCTGCGCCAGTTGCGCGAAGTCGCGCCCAAAGTCCTGCCGTTTGCCGATGTGACCTGGCTGCGGCTCGACGAGCTGCGCCGCGCCGG
>CAZNZI010000163.1:0-2160 GCA_964577475.1 uncultured Rhodospirillaceae bacterium | reverse complement strand
CCAGGAGATTGGTGCGGCACATCACCTCGTGGCGCATCGCATCCATCATCCAGCGCATCCGCCACAATCCGCGCGATTCGGCGATTTCGTAGCCGCGGTCGAGGAAGGCGATGGCGGCACCCAGGCCCTCCTCCACCAGCGCGATGCGGATCCGCGTCTCGAGCGCGCGGGCAAAGATGTCGACCCAGCCCTCGCCCGCCGCCATCACCGGGATCGCGAAATCCAAGCGCCGGCGCGGACCGGCCAGATCGTTCTTGGCGTAGAGCGCTTCGGCGATCGGCACCTGGGCGATGGCGCGAAGGCCGTCGTCGCGCCCGTGGGCGGCGTCGATCAGCGCCTCGGCCTCGCGCGACGGTTCGAGCGACATGGCAATGCGGCCCGAGGCCACGGCGATCAGACCGAAATGGATCAGCATGAAGGCCTGGACATAGGTCGAGCCCTCCTCGCGGTAGCAGGCCAGCGCCTGATGGGCCGCCTGCTGCGCCCGGCGCAGCTCGCCGTGGCGGCAGAGCTGGATGGTGAGGTGGTTGTAGATCCAGCCACGCACCCAGGTATCGCTCATCGGTGCGAGTTCGCCCTCGCGTTCGCGCTGCGCGATCATCGCGGCGTCGACGTCACGGTCCTCGTAGATGCCGATCAGGTCGTCGACATGGGCGATATCGTCGCGCTGTTCCTCGCCCGGCGCGGCGCTCAACAGCGCGGCACGCACCTCGTCGGCCAGGCGGCGCGCCTCGATCAGCCGGCCCTGCTTGGAGAGATTGACGGCGCGCGCCAGGCGCAAACCGTAAGCGGCGTGGATCACCGTCGGCGGCAGCTTGTCGAGCAGGTCGGCCAGGACCGGATTGCCGAGACGGATGAACAGGCGCACGCCGCCGGCGCGCTGGATGGTGTCGGCGGCGAGGGTGAAATTGGCCGCCGCGCGAGCGTGATGAACCGCCGCTTCCAGATCGTTGCGCTCGCCGAACCAGTGGGCCGCCGCCGCATGGAGCCGCGTGATCTCGGCCTTGCCGCTCTGCTCCAGCTCGACCGCCAGCGCGTCCTTCAGCATCGGGTGCAGACGCAGCCAGCCGGGCCTGCCTTCGATCGGCGCGATCAGCGGCGCCAGCAGATCGAGTTCGTGGCGCATCGCGATGTCGATCGCGACGCCCGCCACCGCTTCGGTCAGCTCGGCCGAAAAGCGCGTGAAGATCGCGCATTTGGCCAGCAGCGCGCGCGCCGGAGCCGTCAGCGGCAGCAAGACCTGGTCCGTGATGTATTCGCTCAGCACCGGATGCATCGGCTTGCCGGCGCCGCCCAGCACCTGAGGTTCGCTCAACTGCAAGGCCAGTTGCAGCATCGCGGGCCAGCCCTCGGTGCGGTCGAGCATGGTGATCAGCCCCACCGCATCGAGCCGCGCACCGAACAACGCTTCGATCTCGCCCCTGGCAAAAGACATGTCCGACGCTGTCAGCTCGCCCAGCAAGCCGCGCGCCCGCACGGTGGAGAGCGAGATGCGCGGGCGCTTGCGTCCGGCCAGCACGATGCGCGCATTGTCGGGCAGCGCGCGCACCACGCGGTCGAGCGCGGCGGTGAAGTCGGCCGTATCGGCCAGATGGCAATCGTCAAGCACCAACACGACCCGGTTGCCGCGGGCGGCGAGCGCCTGCCCCAAAATCGCGCAGACTGCCTCGTCATCAGCCTCGGCAGCAGCCGCGAGATCGGCCCAGGGTTTGCCTTCGCCTGCGCCGGCATGGATCAACGCCTGGGTCAGATGGCGCGGCAGCCGCATCCCTTGCCCATCGACGGGATCCACCGTCAGCCAGGCGTGATCGGTGCCGAGCATGCGGAACTGAGCTACCGCCTGGGCCAGCAAAGTCGTCTTGCCGAAGCCGGCAGGCGCTTGAACCACCACGACTTGCCGTTCCAGACAGTCGTGCAGGCGTTCGAGCAGGAAGCGGCGTTCGATGGCATGCGCCAGACTGTGCGGCGGTCGCATGCGCGACTCGACGACGGACAAAAACCGAGTGTCCACTGGCGACCGAGTCACGACCCCGCTTCTCCCCGCGCGATCCGCCTTTTGGTCTGGGCTGTTCCCAGCCTAGCCGAGGGGAACGCGGCGCGCATCACCGATCATGATCGATCGATGAAACATAGGACTCTATGCATTCCCTGTGCCGCAGT
>CAZNZI010000162.1:0-2432 GCA_964577475.1 uncultured Rhodospirillaceae bacterium | reverse complement strand
CGGTCGCGCGCGACGATGCGTTGATTGTTGGTGGCGAGCGTTTGGTCGGTGGCCCAGTCGACGCGGCCGAATTCCTGGCAGAACCGCTGCCAATGGGCGTCGCTGATGATGCCGAGGAAGATCGATTTGCCGTCGGCCGTGGCGAAGATGTCATAGACCGCCCAGGCCGAGGTGCGCACCGACATGGGTTGCAGCGGCTCGCCTTGCAGGACCGACTGCACCATATGCTGGCCCATCAGGAACACGGCCGTTTCGTACAACGCGCTGCGCACGAGGCTGCCGCGCCCGGTCCGGTCGCGCTCGCGCAGCGCGGCCAGTACGCCATAGGCGCCGAACAGGCCCCCCATCACGTCAATCACCGAGGCGCCGACCCGCAGCGGGCGTCCCGGCAGGCCGGTCATATAGGCGAGCCCACTCATCATCTGCACGACTTCGTCGAGCCCCGCGCGCGACTCGTAGGGCCCGCTGAGGAATCCCTTCAACTCGCAATAGACCAGCCGCGGGTTGAGCGCTGCGGTGGGTTCGTAACCATAGCCGAGCCTGTCCATGGTGCCGACGCCCATATTCTCGATCAGGATATCGGTCTTGCGGATCAGGGCCTCGACCACCGGGCGACTTTTCGGATTCTTGATGTCGATGGCAAGCGAGCGCTTGTTGCGGTTGTAGAAGTAGAAATAGCCGCGCCCCGAGCCCCTGAGGCGGCGCGTGCGGTCGCCGTCGAGCGGTTCGATGCGGATGATCTCGGCGCCGAGATCGGCCAGGAACATGCCGGCCGACGGCCCCATCACCGTATGGGTGAACTCCAGCGCCCGCAGGCCGCGCAACGGCAATTTGGATTCGGCGGAGACGCCCTCACTCATCGGTCGTCCCCGGGTACGGGCCGCTGCGCCGGCCCCTCATAACGGTAGCGCATGCCTTTCGGCACCGGCCCCTTGATCCGCTCGCCCTGGCGCATCTGTTCCCAGGCATGGGCCATCACGCCCATCGAGCGCGAGAGGACCAGAAGACCGCGGCCGAGCGGCGGTGCAAAACCAAGTTCGAGATAGACGGCCGCAGCGGCACCGTCGATGTTCATGCCGATCCGCTTGCCCTTGACCGTGTCGAGCGCCGTCTCGACCGCACGGGCGAGATCGATCAGTTTGCCGTCGATCACGCCTTCCTTGCGGGCCTTGTCGGCAATGCTCAACAGACGCGGCGTGCGCGGGTCGTGTTTATGGAAGCGGTGGCCGAAGCCGGGCAGGAACGCGCTGCGCCCCTTGAGATAGGCGCGCAGGCGCTCGGCGACGGCATCGGGCGTGTAGGGATGGGGCAGTTCGGCGGCGAAAGTCTCGAACATCTCCATCGACTGCTGGATCGCCCCGCCATGGATGTCGCCCAGCACGCCGGTGCCGTGCGCCATCGCGTCGTTCATCCCCGAGCCGCAGGTGACTGCCATCCGCGCGATCGCGATACTGGGCGCGTGCGGGCCGTGATCCACGGTGCCGAGCATCGCCGCTTCCAGCAGCGCAACCTGGGGCCGCGTCGGCAGTTCTCCGTGGACCAGCAGCCAGAGCATGTCGCCCAGGCCGATCCGTCCGATCAGCTGCTCGATCGGATAGCCACGCACACGGATGTGATCGGGTTCGACCTCGGTGATGGCGGTCCGCCACCAGGTTTCGGTTTCGGCAATCAAGGCGGCTGGATCGGCGGACGGGGCGGGCATGGGTTCCTCACAAATCCTCGAAGGTCACGGGGAAAAGATCGGCAAGCCGATCGACCTCCATCAGGTGATAGAGGCTGAAACGATAGGCGGCGCCGGCCATCAATTCGGGCGGCGTCACCGGGAATGCGATATTGCCGCCGGTCGACAGGCGGCCGGTGAAACCGTGATGCAGCAGGTACTGCTTGAACACCGACAGCGCACCGACGGCGATCTCGTGGGTGTCGGCCACACACTCGACCATGATGAAGATCTCGTCGGGCGCCCCGCGTCCGCCCTCCGGCCACAGCGACACGGCACCGCGGCCATAGACGCGCGGATACAGGCGATACGCATGCGGAAACAGGGTGCGCGCCGTCTTCTCCACCGCCTTGAGAATCTCGTCGATCCGTTCGATGAAACTGGGATCGGCGCTGGCAGCCAACAGAACCGCGCGCTGGCCTTCGAGCAGCGAGCCCTCGATCTTCACACGCAGCCGCGCAGCGTCTTCCCAGCGGGCGCCGGAAACGCGCGTGCGATGGCCATCGAGCGCTTCGTAGCGCGCCTCCTTGAGGTGCAGCACACCCTCCGGCTCGGCCACGCTGTAGGGGTCGGCCTGTTCGTAAAGGCTGTGGGCCGCGACCGAAACGGGCGTAGCGTCACTTTCGTGAATCATACTGTCTAGGATGAAGCTTTCTCAATCCACATAGCCGAGGATCGTGTCTCTACAGCCCCTCACTCAAAAGATCTAGGT
>CAZNZI010000161.1:0-2016 GCA_964577475.1 uncultured Rhodospirillaceae bacterium | reverse complement strand
CTTCGTCTTCGGTTTCTTGGCTGCTGGCTTCGCCTTGGGCTGTGCCGCGAAATAGGCCTTCATCGGCTCGAAGTAGTGGGTGACCCAGCCGCTTTTGTAGCCGGTATGGGTGTCGGGTACGTTGGAGTGGGAGAGGGTGAGTTTGGTGCCGCGCGGCGCCTTGGCGAATTTCAGGTCGATCTGCGAGCTTGCGTCGGTGTCGGTGAACTCGGTGGTCCGCCAGGACTGCACGATGCGCTTGCCGGGGTTCAGGATCAGGTTCACGCCCGAGATATAACCGTCCCAGGCCTCATGTTCACCGCCGACTTCCGTCGAGCCTTTCGCCGTGTTGGTACCGGTCATTCGCGCATGGGCCGTGCTGTCGAGCCAGGCGTCGTAGACGGCTTTGGGGCTGGCGGGGATCACGGCACTGATCGTATAGGAGAAAGGCATCGTAGACTCCTTCCTGTCAGGCGGAACACGATCCGTCGGCCGGCAGACTAGCGAAAGAGGAGGGGCCAGCGCTACCCCTGGTCGGCCATGCTTGGCAGTGCTAGACCAGAGTCCATCAAATCGTCACAAGGGGAGCCGCGCATGGCGCGCAAGATCATTATCGATACCGATCCAGGCCAGGACGATGCCGTGGCCATTCTTCTGGCCTTCGGCTCGAAGGACGATCTCGACGTCCAGGCCATCGTCACCTGCGCCGGCAACGTGCCGCTGGCGTTGACCGAGAAGAACGCCCGCAAGGTCTGCGAACTGGCCGGCCGTGCCGACGTTCCCGTCTATGCCGGTTGCGTGCGACCGATGGCACGCACACTCGTGACGGCGGAACACGTCCACGGCCAGACCGGTCTCGACGGTCCCGTGCTGCCCGACCCGAAGATGCCGCTCCAGGCCCAGCACGGTGTCGATTATCTGGTCGACGCCTTCCGCAAGGCGCCGGCGGGCACGATCACGCTTTGCACGCTGGGCCCGCTCACCAATATCGCGATGGCGCTGGTGAAGGCGCCCGACATCGCGCCGAAGATCAAAGAGATCGTGATGATGGCCGGCGCCTATTTCGAAGTCGGCAACATCACCCCGGCGGCCGAGTTCAACGTCTATGTCGATCCGCAGGCGGCCGATGTGGTGATGCGCAGCGGCGTGCCCATCGTGATCCAGTCGCTCGACATCACGCACAAGGTGCTCAGCACCAAGGCGCGCATCGAGAAGATCCGCGCCATCGGCAATGCCTGCGGCAAGGCGGTGGCCGAGATGCTGTCCTTCTCGGAACGGTTCGATCTGACGAAATACGGTTCCAACGGCGCGCCGCTGCACGATCCGACCGTGATCGCCTATCTGCTGAAGCCCGACCTGTTCAAGGGCCGGCAGATCAACGTGGAGATCGAGACCAACAGCGCTCTGACCATGGGCATGACCGTCGCCGATTGGTGGCAGATCACCGACAAGCCGAGGAACGCACTGTTCCTGGGCGAGGTGAACGCCGAGGGCTTCTACGCGCTTTTGACCGAACGTCTCGCGCGCCTTCCTTGATATTGGGTGAGGACCTGTGATCTTCGTCACAGGTCCTTCATCCCCGAAAAACTAGAACTCGCATACCCTCGCAAGCGTGAATCGCCCCGTATTCTCGCCTTGAGCGCCTAGCGCAATCTGAACTGATTTTCGGTGTCCGAAAACAGAGCGGATACTTTCGCGAATCCGTAACGCGAGCCCCTAACGAGTCACCGTTACTGTCGGAATCGAGGAGGGGCACGAATGCCCATCTTTGGTCGAACGGGGGATCATCGGATGCAGCACGTTGCGCCAGGCGCACCGCAGTTCAATCCTGCTATCGGTAATTTCTCGTCCGAGACCCCAGAGATTTCCGAAACGCCGACGATCGCGACCACGGCATGGCCGAACGTCCGGCTGCCGGGGCAGTGGGCGGGAATCGTCGCCAGGCTCGAGCATGCGTTTCAGCCGATCGCGAATACGCAGTCAGGGCTAACCTTTGGCCTCGAAGCGCTGATGAGCAACCATCGCGATGTCGGTTTC
>CAZNZI010000160.1:0-3402 GCA_964577475.1 uncultured Rhodospirillaceae bacterium | reverse complement strand
CAAATTCACTTTGGCCAAGGGTTTCATGGCCATCCACAACCTCGGCGTCATCACCTTCGGCGCGCAGGTGGCCGAGGTGGAGGTCGACGAGGTGACAGGCAAGGTCGAAACGACCGAAGTCTGGTCCGTGCACGATGTCGGCCCCGCCATCAAACCCGGCGCGGTCGAGGGTCAGATCCAGGGCGGTGTGGTGCAAGGCCTCGGCTATGCGCTGACCGAAGAGATGGTGTGGGACGGCGGCCGTCTGGCGAATCCGTCCTTCATGGACTACAAGATTCCCGGAGCGCTCGACGTTCCGTATGGCATCCACGCCGTCGTTCTCGAGAATCCGGACGCCACCAACCCCTTCGGCGCGAAGGGCGTCGGCGAACCGCCGATCGTGGGAATCGCCGCGGCCGTCGCTTCAGCCGTCGAACACGCCAGCGGCGCGCGCCCGCACCAAATCCCGATCACGCCCGAGCGGATGCTGAACGGTCTGAAAAATCGCTAATGCGTTGAACCGCGATTGGTGAGCCCGGCGGGAATCGAACCCACGACCCCATGATTAAAAGTCACGTGCTCTACCAGCTGAGCTACGGGCTCGACCTTCGCAGGGGGCACACCATAGGGATGTGCCCCCCTTGGGTCAATTGGTTCTTATAGACTGATTCGATTGCGAAATTTTCGATCAGCCGAAGCGGTCGGCGTGGCCGGCCCTATTCCTTCACGTCGGCTGCGACCTTCATCCAGATGATCTTGTCGGGGTCGTGGACCATGCCGTTCGGCCCCTCGCCCCTCTTGATCTGGTCCACATGATCCATACCGTCGATCACCTGGCCCCAGATCGTGTACTGGCCATCGAGGAACGGCGCAGGCGCGAAGCAGATGAAGAACTGCGAGTCGGCGCTGTCGGGATCCTGGGCGCGCGCCATCGAGACCGTGCCGCGCACATGGTGCTCGGATGAGAACTCTGCCTGAAGATGAAAACCCGAGCCGCCACGGCCGGTACCGGTCGGATCGCCGCCTTGGGCCATGAAGCCGGGAATCACGCGATGGAACGGCGTGCCGTCATAGAACCCTTTGCGCACGAGTTCCTTGATCCGCGCCACATGTTTGGGTGCCAGATCCGGGCGCATCTCGATCACCACCTTGCCGCTCTTCAGCATCATGATGAGAGTGTTCTCGGGATCCTTGATCGCATTGGCGGCGGCGGCCGGCGTGGCCGTGGCAACCGCACCGCCGGCACCGGCCAGCAGCATGCTAATGGCAGCAATAATCCTGCGGATCACTGACATGGACTGGGTTCCTGACTTATTTGGAGGATTTGGGACGGCGCCTATCGAGCTGCGCCTTGACGCGGGGCGAGACGAAAGACGAGACGTCACCGCCGAGCATGCTGATCTCTTTGACGAAGCGCGACGAGATGAATTGCGATCCCTCGGCGGCCATCAAGAAGACGGTTTCGATCTTGGCATCGAGGCGCGCATTCATCGCCGCCATCTGGAATTCATATTCGAAGTCCGACACGGCGCGCAGGCCGCGGATGATCAGCGAGGCGCCGCATTCCTTGACGAAGTTGATCAGAAGCGTGTCGAAGGCGCGCGCCTCGATCTTGGCGCCGGAGCCATTGCCCATGGCGGCGATATCGTCGCGCACCATGGCCAGCCGCTCGTCGAGGCTGAACATCGGCCCTTTGCCGGCATTCACCGCCACGGCCACGATCAGCCGGTCCACCATCCGCGCCGCGCGCGCGATGATGTCCTGGTGACCGTTGGTGATCGGATCGAATGTACCGGGATAGACCCCTACCCGCTCAGGCATCGTTCCCATCGCTTTCCGGTTGAGACCCGTTGTCGCCGTTCTCTTCCCCACCTGTGTCGTCCTGGGCGTCGTCGGCGATGGGCATTTCTGTCGTGCCCTCTTCGTCCATGACCGTTTCGTCACCGTTCACATCGCCATTGCCCGACACTTCGCCGAGGCGCGCGACCGAGACCACTTTTTCGCCCTCGTCGGTCCGCAGCAAAGTGACGCCCTGGGTCTGGCGTCCGGCGATGCGCACACCGTCGACAGTGGTGCGGATCATCTTGCCGGCATTGGTGACCAGCATCAGTTGGTCGGTGGCCTTCACCGGGAAGGTCTCGACGACCAGGCCCGTCTTTTCGGTGATGTCCATATTGTAGATGCCCGAGCCGCCGCGGCCGGTGACACGGTACTCGTAGGCCGAGGTACGCTTACCATAGCCATTCTCCGACACGGTGAGGATATGCTCCTCCAGCGCGGCCATTTCGGCTTTCACCTCGTCGCCGAGGCCCTCGCCGCCGCGCAGATAAATATCGCGCAATTCGGCGTCAAACTCGGCATGGCGCAGGATCGACATGCCGATCACATGGTCGCCGTCCTCAAGCTTGATGCCGCGCACGCCTTGCGAGTCGCGGCCCTTGAAGACGCGGACCGTGTCGTCGGCGATCTGGAAGCGGATGCATTTGCCGTTGCGTGTGGCGATCAGCACGTCGTCGCCCGGATTGCAGATCTGCACGCCGATCATCCGGTCGTCGGCATTCTCGCCTTCGAATTTCATGGCGATCTTGCCGTTGGCGCGGATGTCGGAGAAATCCGACAACAGATTGCGCCGGACGTAACCCGAAGCGGTGGCGAACATCACGTGCAGCTCGCCCCACTTGGCCTCGTCTTCCGGCATCGGCATGACGGTCGAGATCGCCTCGGTCTGTTCGAGCGGTAGCAGGTTCACCATCGCCTTGCCGCGCGCCTGCGGATTGCCGAGCGGCAGTTTGTAGGTCTTCAGGCGATAAGCGATGCCCTTCGACGAGAAGAAGACGATCGGTGTATGCGTGTTGGCGACGAAGACCTGGGTGACGAAATCCTCGTCCTTCACATTCATGCCCGAGCGGCCTTTGCCGCCACGGCGTTGGGTGCGGTATTCCGATAGCGGCACGCGCTTGATGTAGCCGGTGTTGGTCACCGTCACCACCATGTCCTCGCGGGCGATCAGGTCTTCGATATCGGACTCGAATTCGGCCTCTTCGATCGTGGTGCGGCGCGGTGTCGCGAACTGTTCCTTCATCTCCAGCAGTTCGGCGCGGAGAATCTCGTACAGACGTTCGCGTGAGCTCAGGATATGCAGGTATTCCTTGATGCTCTCGCCGATCTCGGTCAGTTCCTGCTGGATCTTCTCGCGCTCGAGCCCGGTCAGGCGCTGCAGGCGCAGTTCCAGGATGGCTTTGGCCTGGGCCTCGCTGAGGCGATACTTGCCGTCGACGACACCCTGCCCCGGCTCGTCGAGCAGCGCGATCAGCGGCTGTACGGTTTCGGCCGGCCAGTCCTGCGCCATCAGCTGCTCGCGTGCCGTGTTGGCATCCGGCGCGGCACGGATCAAAGCGATCACCGGATCAATATTGGCAACCG
>CAZNZI010000159.1:0-11552 GCA_964577475.1 uncultured Rhodospirillaceae bacterium | reverse complement strand
GAGATCGCCGCGCATCTCGTAGATGCTGCGGTGATATTTCATGGCGGTCTGGATGCGCTTGACCAGATAGCCGATCTCGACGGAATAGCGTTCCATCTTCTTGCCGTTCAAATTCGATACGGCGTCGTTGATCATCTTCTCGATGTCTTCGGGGTTGCCTGTCGCCTTCGCACGCAGGGTATTGGGGACTTCGACCGGCACCAGAGGGTTCTTTTCGTCACGTGTGACGCCGATGCCGCGGCGGTCGGGCCCGATGTAGTTATGCGTGATGACGAACGGCTTGCGCGCATCGATCAGGTTGTGGATGCGGTCGAGCGTGACGTCGAGGGCGAACGGCTTGATCAAGAGATCGTCCACGCCCGATCCGAGAATGCGCTGGATGCCAGCCGCTTCGGCAATGGCGGTGGTCGCGATGATGGCGACGAACGGGTTCTTGCCGAGCGCCTGGTTGCGCACGCGCTGCACGATGTCGCAGAAATTGCCTTCCATATCGGCATCGACCATGAACAGGTCGATCTTGATGTTGTCGAGCAGTTTGGCGACGGCTTCGAGGTTGCTGGCTTCCTCGACTTCGGCAGCGCCGGCTTCCTTGAGCGCACGCCGAACCGTCGCGCGCAACTGCGAGTTGGGCTCGCCGATCGCCACATGCACGTTATCAATGCGCTGCAACGCCATCCCACACAACTCCGGCCGCCAACCGCGCGTGGCTACGCGGGTGCGGACCCCCAAGACCATTTCCCCAAGAGACTTCGTCTCTTTTTGTCCGCATGCGCTACCACCGCCACGTATGGCTAAGGTACGCATACGATTGGCATAGATTGATAACTGAAGACTTAAGACTCAGCCATAACGTTCCGGGAGTCTTTACGTATTTTCCACATTAATTCGTGGGTTTTCAGTGGGTTGGGACATGCCGCCCCGCGATAAGTCCGATAATGCTTATCGTTCGCGGAAAGCCTCGGCTTTCAGCTTGAGAACCGGGGTAACGAGGTAGCGCAGCACGGAACGCTCGCCGGTGTGGATATCGACCATGGCGACCATGCCGGGCGTGATCGGCAGGGTCCCGTTAGGGCCAAGGCTCGATTTTTCGGTCTCGACGATCACCCGGTAAAACGCCTGGCCGTTGCTCATGACCGTGGTGTCGGGCGCCACCTGCACGACGGTGCCCTTCAGCCCGCCATAGCGGGTGTAGTCATAGGCGGTGATTTTCACTTCGGCCGGCTGGCCGACGGTCACATAGCCGCGGTCGGCCGGCGAGAGCTTGGTCTCGATCTGCAATTGGTCGTGCATCGGCACCACCTGCATGATCTCTTCGCCCGGCCGCACGACGCCGCCGATCGTGTTCTGGTGCAGATTCTTCACGATGCCGTCGGTGGGCGAGGTGATGGTGGCGCGGCGCTGCTGGTCCGAGGCCTGGTTCATCAACTCGCGGTCGCGCGCCAGGGTGAGTTCCGTATCCGCCACATCGGCCTGGGCGGCGCGAACGAATTTGATCTTCTCCTCGGCGGCGCGGCGCTTGGCTTCGTCGGCCATCGACTGGGCCTTGGGCACCGAACTCTTGAGGATGTCGAGCTGTCCTTCCAGGTCCTGCGTGGCGTTCTGCAGGTCGTTGTTCTCCATCTTGGAGACGAGGCCTTCCTTGAGCAGGCTGTCGGACATTTCGAGCTTCTTGCGCAGCAGGACGAGCTGGGTCTGCACGGCGCGCTGCTTGGCCTGGAGCTCCTGCACTTCAAGGGCCTTCTGGCGCTGCTGCTCGTCGAACACCGCCATGGTCGCCTGAAGGTTCTGCTGGCGAGCGATAAAGTTCTTGCGCTCGGCCTCGACCAGATCGGAGCGGCGCTTCACCAACTCGTCGGGAAAGGCCGGCTGGGTGCCGTCGGCTTCGGCCTTCATGCGGGCCTGCGCGACGCGCAACCCGTCCATGCGGACCTGAAGCTCGTCCTTGTTGCCGGCGCTGACGGGCAGCGCCAGCTCCATTAGCTTTTCGCCTTCCTTCACCGTGTCGCCTTCATGGACGAAGATGTCCTGCACCACGCCGCCTTCGAGATGCTGGATCACCTTCACCTTGCCCTCGGGCACCACCTCGCCCGGCGCAGTGCTGACTTCGTCCAGCGTGGCGAAGCACGACCACACCACCAGGACGGTCATCAGCACCATCAAGGCGCGGGCGACCGGCCTCCAGGTTGGCAGCGGATAGTTGGTGGCCAGTGCGCGAAGCGGACTGTCACTCACGTTCCACCCCCTTGGGCGACGATTGCCGGACGCGGTATCGGCGCCGGCGCCGCCTCTCCGGTCCGGGGGAAGACGCGGGCCAATACCTCGGCGGTCGGCCCCGCCGCAATGATCTTGGTGCGGTCGAGCACCACGGCATTGCGCGCCGCCGAGAGCAGTGCGGGGCTGTGGGTCACGACGATCACCGTATGATCGGCGGAAAGCGCCAACAGGTTGCGGGCCAGTTCCTCCTCGGCCTGGCGGTCGAGGCTGGCCGAAGGTTCGTCGAGCAGCAGGATCGGCGGATCACCGATCAGCGCGCGGGCCAGCGCGATGCGCTGCCGCTGCCCGGCCGAGAGGCGCGATCCCGCCTCGCCAATCTCGGTGCCGTATCCGCCGGGCAGATCGACGATGTACTGATGCACGCCCGCCAGCTTGGCGGCGCGCAGCACATCTTCGTCAGTGGCGCCGTCCATACCCTGGGCGATGTTGTCCTTGATCGTGCCGGTGAACAGTACGCATTCCTGCGGCACGTAGCCGATCCAGGTCGCGAGATCGTCGCGGCCGAATTGCGCGATGTCGGCGCCGTCGAGCAGCACGCGGCCATGGGTCGGACGGTAGAGACCCATCAGTAACTTGAGGATGGTCGTCTTGCCCGAGCCGTTGCGGCCCAGTACCGCGGTCACGCCGCCCGAAGGCACCACCAACGAAAGTCCGTCGAGCACCGGGCCCAGGCGCGGATCGTAACCGAACACCATGTTGTCGAGGCTGATCGCGCCTTTCGGCCGTTCCATCTTCACGGCGCTGCGGCGCAGTTCTTCTTCTTCGGACAGGAGGGCGCCAACCCGCTCCATCGCCTGGCGGAAGGCGGCATAGCCGCGCCACGCGCCGACCAACTGATTGAGCGGCGCGAGCAGGCGACCGATCAGCATGTTGCTGGCGACCAGCGCGCCCATCGTCAATTCTTGGTCGATGATGAACAGCGCGCCGACGCTGGTCATCAGCACATTGGTGCCCAGCGTGAAGAGGCTGGCGAGATTGACATAGCCGTCGGCGCGCGAGCCGCGCTGGATCGACTGTTCGATGGTGCGCGCCTGCCGGTCTTCCCACATCGGCCGCATGGTGCGTTCCAGCGCCAGCGCCTTGATCGTGGTGCGGCCCGCGATCATCTCGGCCAGGAGCGTGTCGCGGCTGGTCTGGCGCGTGCGTTCATTGTCGGTCACCTGGTTGAGCGTCGCGCCCGAACGCCAGGCCAGGCCGATGAACAGGGGGAAGACCGAGACGAACACCCAGGCGACCGGCCCGGCCACCACGAAGATCATCGCCAGGAACAAAAGCACGAAAGGCAGGTCGAGGATCAAGAGCGCCGAAGCACCCGAGAGCGAGTTGCGGATGACATCGGCGTCGCGGAACAATTGCTGCCAATACGAGGCCGGGCGCGTTTCGAGCAGGCGTAGCGGTACGGCCAGCAGTTTGTCGAACAGCATCTCCCCGACTTCGACGTCGATCTTCAGGGCGATGAGTTGCATGATCCGCGCGCGCGTCTGGCGCAGCACGTAGTCGAAGACCAGCAGCACCGCCATGCCGATGACAAGGCCTTTGAGCGTGGACGTGCCGGCATGGCCGACGACGCGGTCATAGACTTGCTGCACGAAGACGGGCAGGGCCAGCGCCAGGATGTTCACGAAAAACGAGATGACCAGCATCTCGCGGAACACCGATCGCAGCGGCCGGATGACCGGCTGCAGCCATGGCTGGATAACCCTGCTCACGGGGGCCTACGCCTGGACGCACGCATGGGGGTGCTTCTGCCTTCCCTATCCGCCGCATAAACGTTAATTTCTCGCGGCGGCCCTTATTTTGCCACAGCTCGTGGGGCTTTGAAATATAAGGACTGTGGCGCGGGGGCGCGCTTCTGGGGGGTGGGGAATGGCAATTCAACCGCGCAAATGGCGCGTATTCCGTCGGTCATGGTGGGCCCGGCAACTCGGCGGCGGCAGGCTGGTGGGACTGGTCGCCCTGGTTTTGCTCCTGGCGGTCCGTGTGATCGATCCGGTCGTTCTGGAGGAGGTCCGCGCCCGCACCTTCGACACCTTCCAGAACATCAAGCCGCGCCAGGTGCCGCCCGAACGGCCGGTCACCATCGTCGACCTCGACGAGGACAGCCTGAAGGAAGTCGGCCAATGGCCCTGGCCGCGAACTGTCTTCGCCCAGATGGTGAAGAACCTGATCGACGCGGGCGCTATTGTCATCGGCTTCGACATCTACTTCGCCGAACCGGACCGGATGTCTCCGGCCTTGGTGGCGAAGACCTTGCCCGGTCTCGATCCGGATACGCAGAAGCGGCTGGAGGCAATGCCGTCGAACGATTCCGTTCTGGCGTCGGTGATGAAGACCGGCCGTGTCGTGGTTGGTCAGACCGGCATTCCGCTGGAAGCTCGGCGCACCGATAAGATACCGGCCATTCCGACCATCGCGCTCCTGGGCGGTGATCCGAAACCCTATCTCGACACCTACAAGTCGATCCTGCGCAACACCCCCGAATTGGACTTCGCTGCCAGTGGCTGGGGCGTGGTGACCTTCACGCCGGAAACCGACGGCGTCGTGCGCCGCGTACCGGCGATGGTGACCGACGGCAAGGACGTCTATCCGGCGCTGTCGATCGACATGCTGCGTATCGCCACCGCCAACGAAAGCCTGGGCATCAAGACGGGACCGTTCGGTATCGATGGCGTCATCGTGCGTCCCAACCTGGTCAAGACCGACAGCAATGGCCGCATCTGGGTCTACGCCTCGCATTACGATCCGGCCAAATACATCTCGGCCAAGGACATCCTCAACGGCACCTTCGACAAGGCGCGGATCGCGGGCAAGCTGATCCTGGTCGGTACGTCAGCGGCGGGGTTGAACGACGTGCGCTCGATTGCGGTGGAGCGGCAGATCCCCGGGGTCGAGGTACACGCGCAGATGATCGAGACGATCCTCTACGGCGAGCAGCTCAGCTATCCGCCGATCGCGCCTTATGTCGAATGGGTGGCAGCGATGATTGGCGCGATTCTGATGATCATCCTGGTTCCTGCCGTCGGCGCGCGCTGGACACTGTTCCTCTTCATCCTGGTCACCGTCGGCATGGGCGCGTTTTCGTGGCTGAAGTTCACCAATGACCGGTTGCTCTACGACCCGGTCTATCCCGTTTTCACGACGTTGGTGACCTTCATCCTTGTCACTTACGCCAGCTACGCGCGCGAAGAGGCGCAGAAGCGGCAGGTGCGCGGCGCCATGAGCCGCTACATGTCGCCGGCCCTCGTCGAGCAGGTTGCCGCCGATCCCAGCAAGCTGGTGCTGGGCGGCGAGATGCGCGACATGACCTTGCTGTTCTGCGACGTGCGCGGGTTCACCACGATCTCGGAACTGTTCGACGCCCATGGGCTGACCCAGCTCATCAATCGCTTCCTGACGCCGATGACCGACATCATCCTCGCGCGCAAGGGGACGATCGATAAGTACATGGGCGACTGCATCATGGCCTTCTGGAACGCGCCGCTCGAAGACGCCAACCACGCGGCCAATGCGTGTGCCTCTGCTTTGGCGATGAACGCCGCACTCCAGCCGCTCAACGACAAGCTGGAGGCGGAGGCGAAAGCCGAGAACCGCCGCCATGTGCCGATCAAGATCGGCATCGGCCTCAACAGCGGCGGCGTGGTGGTCGGCAACATGGGCTCCGACCAGCGCTTCGACTATTCGTGCCTGGGCGACAATGTGAACCTGGCCTCGCGCCTGGAAGGCCAGTCGAAGGGCTACGGCGTCATCATCGTGATCGGCGAGAACACCTATCAGCGTGCGCCCGATTACGCCTGCCTGGAACTCGATCTGATCAAGGTGAAGGGCAAGACCGAAGCGGTGCGCATCTACACATTGGCCGGTACGCCCGAGGTCGCCGCTTCCGACGCATTCAAGTCGTTCAAAGTCGATCACGACGCGGGCCTTGCTGCTTATCGCGCCCAGCGGTGGGACGAGGCCAAGCGGATCTTCGAGCGCTGCCGTGCTTTTTGCGAAAGCATCAACGACCGCTGGAGCATCGGGCACTACTACGAAATCTTTGCGGAGCGCGTGGACGAATATATAGCCAACCCGCCCGGTGCCGATTGGGACGGCGTCTACGTCGCGACGAGCAAATAGGCCGCGTTATTTCGCGGTGGGTGCCGGCGCGGAGGCGCCGGCCGGGGCATCGAGGCTACCCGCTTCGAGACGGCCCAGCGCGAACATCAGAGAATAGGTCGCGATCTTGCGGTCGAAGGTCGCCGTCAGCAGAGCAATCTGCGCATTGGTGATGTCGCTTTCGGCGTCGAGCACGTCGATCACTGTCGCCTTGCCCGACTCGCGCATCTTCTTGCGGCTGTCCCAGACGTTGTAGGCGAGGTTGACCGCACTTTCCAAAATGGTGACACGTTCGCGTGCGGTCTGGACCTGGCTCCAGGCCAGCCGGACCGCCTCGCTGGTCTTGCGCTGGGCCTGATCGCGGTTTTCCCGGCTGGCGGCCAAGTTATGGGCGGCCGCCGCGACCTGCGCCTGGGTGCGGAAGCCGGTGAACAAATCCCAGTTCAATTGCAGCAGCACTTCCCAGTCGCGCGACATGCCCAGATTGCCGTCGCGGTTATTGCCGAGATCGCCCTTGCCCACCAAGTCCACCGACGGGAAGTAGGTGGCGCGTGCGGCATTGACCGCCTCGCCGGTCACATCGATGGTGCGCTTTGCCGTCTCGATCGCCGGGTTTTCGTCGAGCGCCACCTTCTGCGCTTCATCGATCGACGGCGGGATCAGGGCAGCGGGTGGCTCGGGCGCGTTGACCGTGGTGTCGTCGGGCGCATGGCCGAAGACCTGGCTGTACCGGTCGATCGCCTGGTCGAGGCCGCCCTCGTAGTTGACGCGGCGTTCCTTGGCGAGTTGCAGCCGGTGC
The DNA here is from genome assembly GCA_964577475.1 of uncultured Rhodospirillaceae bacterium. Lineage (GTDB taxonomy): Bacteria > Pseudomonadota > Alphaproteobacteria > Rhodospirillales > Magnetospirillaceae > JASHSH01. Next base: position 4,384 of record CAZNZI010000159.1, on the reverse strand, counting down.
TTGGCGGCCAGAACGTCGACCGCTACACCCGACCCACGCTGGACCCGCTCGTCTTCCAGATGAAGCTGCGTCTGCAGCCGCTGTTCGTCCTCACGGGCCAGCTTCAGCAGTTGCGACTGGCGCAGGACATCGAGATAGGCATTGATCCCTTCGAGGATCGTCGTCTGGCGGGTGGTGCGCAGCACCGCGTCGCTGATGCCCTTGCTGCCGATTGCCGAATCGACGGAGGCATCGGTCGCGAACCCGTCATAGATGTGTTGAGTGACCGTAAAACCGCCGCCATAGCCGTTGCGCGTGATCGGCGCACCGAAACTCTGCACGAGCTGGGCGTTGTCCCAATGCTCGGGGCCGACATTGGCAGTGAGGTGAACCTGCGGGAAGTAGCCGGAGCGGGCGGCGCGGATGCCCTGATCGGCGGCATCGACGCCTTCCTTGGCGGCGCGCACCTGCGGATGCGAGGCGACCAGCGACCGGATTTCGGATTCGAGGTCGGCAGCCCGCCCGCAAGATGGGCTGAACGCCACCGCAGCCAAAGCCGCGACCCCCATGGCAAGGCCATGGCTGGGCTTGTAAAAGTACCGCATTTCCCCCGTTCCACCCCGGCAGCGAACTCGTCCGCAACCGCAAGAAATGGCTACCTGAATTGGAACAGCGGATCAAGACATTGTTGCATAAGACGCGCATCACTGCCCTAATCGGCGAAGGGTTTCGCCGGTCTCTAAAAGGTCTTACCTGGGATGACGCCTCGTTTCGGTCTCCGGGCCTATTTGGCTGCGGCCTTCGCGGTCATCGTGATCGCGACCGGCGCCCTGGTCGCGGTGATCGTCGGCAGCCAGGTGGTGGATGCGCTCTATCAGCGTGTCGGGCTGGTCCTGGCGCGCGGCAGTGTCGAAGCGGTTATCGGCATCGATCGCGAGTTGCGCGAACGGCAGGACGACATCGACAACTATGCGGCGATGGTCCGCCACGCGGGCGCATTGGGCATCGCCGATCTCGAATGGATCGGAGTCGCCAATCTGTCGCGTGAGGAGCGCGGCTTCGGTTGCGATTGGGCGGCAGCGACGGACCTGGACGGAAAGGTGGTCGCCGCCTCGACCCAAGGGCCGCATATCGGCGAGATGCTCGGCGACCGCCCATGGTTCGCCAAGGCGCGGACGGGCGCGACGATCTACGGCGAAGCAGCCGCGGCATCGGCTGACCGCCCGGCGCCGCGATTGCTTTTGACCAAACGGCTGACCAATCGCGAGGGGCAGCCCTTCGCGATGATCACCTGCGATCTCGAACCGGAATGGTCCGCGCGGCTCGCGGCGCGCATCACGGCGCTTCTGCCGGGAACCGAAGATACCGAATTCGTCGTCATCGATGCGACCGGAAAGACCGTCTCGGTTTCGCCCAGCGTGACCGACGGGACGCTGCCCGACCTCAGCCGTCTCGATCAGTCAGGCGGGCCGCGCTGGGGCCGGCTGCGCTGGCCGGATGGGCGGGAATACATCACCGCCGTCGCCACGGCGGAGGGGACCGGGCCGGTCGCGGATCTCGGCTGGCGCGTGGTGGTGCGGCGTACCGCTCAGGCCGCAATGGCACCCGCGCTGGACCTGCGCGATCGCATCTATGAGCTGATCGCAATCGTCGCCCTGGTTGCGGCGGTGATCGGCACCATCGCGGCACATCGGATTCTGCTGCCCCTGCGCCGCATCGCCGACTCGGCACAGCGGATCGGCGATGGCGAACTGGGCGTTCACATCCCCGAGTTCCGGACCTACCGTGAGGTCGAGACGCTGTCGCGCTCGCTCCACGCGATGCTGGCGACCCTGCGTGCCAATGAAGCGCATCTGGCTTCGATGAACGAAAGCCTCGATCAGCGCGTGCGGCAGCGCACGGCGGAAATGGCCGAGGCCCATGAAGAGATGGCGCGGCAGAGAAGCCGCTTGCGCGCTGTGATCGACATCGCCATGGACGGCGTGCTGATCATCGGCGACGAGAACCGCATCCAGATCTTCAATCCGGCCTGCGAGCGGATCTTCGGCTGGAAGGCGGAAGAAATCGTCGGCCGGCTTTCGACCGAACTGGTCGCCACCGAGAACCGGTCGCTGCGCGGCAACCAGATGACCTTCGACGATCTGATCGGCCCGATGGCCGGGGCCGATCCCACGCCGGACCAGGTGCGCACCGTCCGCGGGCGCCGCCGCGATGGCACGACCTTCCCGCTCGAAGTGTCGATGGCGCGCAGCGCGATCGAAGGCGGCCCGGTCTATGTGGCGATCGTGCGCGATGTGACCGAAGCTGTGCGCGCACGGCAGGAACTGTTCGGGCTGGCGACCAAGGACGCGCTGACGGGATTGCGCAACCGCCGCTATTTCCTGGAAGGGGCCGAGACAGAATTCGCCCGTGCGCGGCGCCACAGCCGCGGCTTCTCGCTGCTGCTGATCGACGCAGACCATTTCAAGCGCGTCAACGACAGCTATGGCCATGCGGCGGGCGACCGGGTGCTGCAAGGGATTGCCGAAGTCTGCAATCACAGTCTGCGCGAGGTCGATCTGATTGGCCGGCTCGGCGGCGAGGAGTTTGCCGTGGCCATGCCCGAAGCTGATTTGGCGGTCGCCTGCCAGGTGGCCGACCGGTTGCGTCAGCAGATCGGTGAGAACGAGGTCGGCGACGGCAAGCACTCGGTCCGCGTCACCGTTAGCATCGGTGTCGCCGGCATGACGCAAAACGACCGGACTCTCGACCAAATGCTGCGCCGGGCCGACCAAGCCCTCTACGCGGCAAAAAATGCGGGCCGAAACAGGGTTGTAGCGGCCGATTCGATCGCGGCGGAAGGAGCGGGCTAAGGGGCGGCTTTGGGTTGACAGGGCGGGGCCGTCTCAGTATGGTCCGCGCTCATTTTGATCGACCCATAGGGCAGACGAGTCTAAGGCCATGAAAATCCGCAATTCTTTGAAGTCCGCCAAAGCCCGAGACAAGAACTGCCGCGTCGTCCGCCGCAAGGGCCGGGTTTACGTGATCAATAAGACCAACCCGCGCTTCAAGGCCCGCCAGGGCTAAGCCGGTTCCGGCCCCTCTCGATAGGGGCCGGTTTTCAGGCCGGACCAAGTCCGGCCTCAGGTCTCTTCGACCACCGCCACGCGCAGGATATTCGTCGTCCCCGAGGTGCCGAACGGCACGCCGGCCGTGATGACGATGCTTTCGCCCCAGCGCGCCAGACCCTGTTCCTGGGTCCGCTGAATCGCCACCGCGACCATTTCGCTGAAACTGTGCACCTCGTCGGCGACGACCGAGTGCGCGCCCCAGACCAGGGCCATCTGCCGCGCCACGCCGATCGTGGTGGTCAGGCAGACCACCGGCACTTCGGGCCGCTGCCGCGCGGTGCGCAGCGTGGTCGATCCTGAATTGGTGAAGGTGACGATAGCCGCCACGGAGAGCGTATGGGCCACCTGCTGGGCCGCGAAGCAGATCGCGTCACGGGTCGAGTTGGTGGGCGGCGGCCGCGACGCATCGGTGATGGTGCGGTACTGCGCGTCGGACTCGACGCTGGTGATGATGCGGTCCATGAAGGTGACCGCTTCCAGCGGATAATCGCCACTGGCCGTTTCGGCCGAGAGCATCACCGCATCGGCGCCGTCGAAGATGGCGGTGGCGACGTCGGAGGCTTCGGCGCGGGTCGGCGTCGGTGCGTGCACCATCGAGTCGAGCATCTGCGTCGCGACGACCACGGGCGTGCCGGCGTTGTGGCAGGCGCGCAGAACGCGCTTTTGCAGGATCGGCACGGTCTCGGGCGGGCATTCGACACCCAGATCGCCACGCGCCACCATGATGCCGTCGGACAGTTCGATGATGCGGTCGAGCTGGTCGAACACGGCAGGCTTTTCGAGCTTGCTCATGATGAAGGCGCGGTTGCCCACCAGTGCCTTGGCTTCGACGATGTCCTCGGGCCGCTGCACGAAGGAGAGCGCGACCCAATCGACGCCCATATCAAGCGCGAAGGCCAGGTCGGCACGATCCTTCTCGGTTAGCGGCGAAATCGGCAGGGTGACGTTGGGCAGGTTGAGGCCCTTGTGGTTCGACAGGTCGCCGCCCACCGCGACGCGCGTGTCGGCCCAATCGGCACCGTGCTTCTCGACCACCAGGCGGATACGGCCGTCGTCGAGCAGCAGCTCGGCGCCTTCCTTCAGTGCCGCGAAGATTTCGGGATGGGGCAGGCAGACGCGCTTCGTATCGCCGGGGGTCGGGTCGAGGTCGAGGCGCAGCATCGCGCCGTTGTCGAGATGGACCTTGCCGGCGGCGAAGTTCCCGACGCGCAACTTCGGGCCTTGGAGATCCGCCAGGATGCCGATCGGGCGGTTATACTTGGTCTCGAGGCCCCGGAGAATGTCGTAGCGTTTGC
>CAZNZI010000158.1:0-4963 GCA_964577475.1 uncultured Rhodospirillaceae bacterium | reverse complement strand
CAGTTGAGCGCGCAGGGCTCGCCGACGATTCTGATCGCGGCGCCCACCCTGGCCGACGCGCTCGCGCCCGCTGCACCCGTCCCGATGATCGCCGCGTTCTATGCGAGCCTGCCCGCCCTCGCGCGCCGCCGCGGCCGCGATCCCGAACGCCCGCCGTCGCTCAGCAAGGTGACTCTGACCAATTGAAACAGTGGGGAATACGAATTCGGCAAATGCGCTGAAAGCGCATGGACCGGCATCGGGAGGACGGCTCGATCATCCCCCCATGTTACCGCGGTCACACCCCCGAAGATCGCCTGTGCTCTGCACGGACACGGCAGGACTGTAACACCCCTTAGTCGTGCGGTTACGGGACCCCTCCGGTGTTACCGCGGTCCCACCCCCGGAGATCGCGCGCGCTCTGCACGGGCACGGCACGACTGCAACACCCATGGGGCGTGCGGCCACGGGAACCCCCGGTGTTACCGCCGATCTCACCCCCGGCGCTTCGCGAAGTCGTCACGGAAGTCCGAGCGGCGTTCCCGCCCGGCCAGCGTGTTCTGACCGGGCGAGAGATGCATACTTCGGTACTTTATTGGTATCAGGCCCAGCCCAAGACGCCGAGGGCAACCAGAACGCAGCCGATCACCCCGGCCAGCCAGGCCAGTGTGCGGACGCCGTTGACGCCGCCGACATAGGTGATCACGTGCACGATGCGCGCGATGAAGAAGATCACGGCGCCCCAGCCGATGATGGCGTGGTTGACGTTCTGCAACAGCTCGCCCAGCACCGCGAGCGGTGCGAACAGGGCGAGGTTCTCGATCAGATTGACCTTCGCGCGCTGGAGCCGGCCGCCGAGGACACCGGGGTCTACTGGCTTGTCGCGCGGGCCGAAGGCATAGGGCAGGCCGTGCAGCTGGCCGGTATGTGAACCTTGAACAAGCTGGATCAGCAGCAGCAGCGCAAGGCTGAGCACCAGCATATCGCCATTGATCGTCATTGTGTTTCGTCCCCCTGAATGCAGTCTTGAGCAGAGTATACACGCCGCTGGCCGTGTTAGAATCCGGATCATGACGGGGACATCTCAACGGGAACGGGCCGCGCGGCAATGGATCGCCGCGCTCATCTTTGGCGCATCCTCGTGCGTCGGCCTCTTACCGGCGCTGGCCGATGGGCCGTCGCCCTATATGCAGGCGCAGGCGGAGCGTGAAAAGAAGCTGCCCACCGATCCCGGCGCATTGCGCGCGCTTGCGAATGGCGGCAGCGCCGATGCGCAGAACCGTCTGGCGCTGCTCTATATCAACGGCAACGGCGTGCCGAAGGATGTGGAGAAAGGCATCAAGCTGCTGCACGCCGCCGCGGCGCAGAACCATCCGGTGGCCGAGCTCAATCTCGGCATTCTCACTTCGGCGGGCCTCGGAGTCGCGAAGGATCCGGCCGCGGCGGTGCAATGGTTCCGCAAGGCGGCCCAGCAGGGCGATCCCGGCGCGCAGAATCAACTCGGCCTGGCCTACGAACACGGTACCGGCGTGCCGCAGAACTACGCCGACGCGCGGGACTGGTACGGCAAGGCGGTCGAGCAGGATCACGCCGAGGCGCTATTCAATCTGGGAATCATGAACGAGCGGGGTGAGGGCGCTGCCGCCGATCAGACTGCCGCCGTCGGGCTGTTCCGCAAGAGCGCGGAGAAGGGATTCGCCCTGGCGCAGATCGATCTGGCCAATCACTACCTCACCGGGCAAGGCGTGGCGGCCGATGCGCGGCTCGCCTATTTCTGGAGTTCGGTCGGCGCCTCTCATGTGCCCGCCAATCAGGCAACGGTCGCGGCCACGGTGCGCGACCGCGCCACCCACCAGCTTTCTCCTGAGGATGTGATGCGCATCCAGGAAATGGCCCGGCAATGGCAGCCCGGCACCGATGTCGCGGCGCTGATCCAGGGCCTGCCGGCGGCGGCAGCACCCGAAAAAAAAGCATTGCCGAATGGCGCGACGGTCGTGGTCCGCTCCGCCGGCACCGGCTTCGCCGTCACCAAGAACGGCTTCGCGCTGACCAATGCCCATGTGGTGCCCGCGTGCAAAGCGCTCACCGTGCGCGCGCCGGACGGGACCAGCCATGTGGCGACCGTGATCAGCCGCGAGGAGCGCGTCGATCTGGCGCTGATCAAGATCGACCACACCTTCTCTCACATCGCCGCCTTCCGCGAAGACCGCGGCATCCGCCAGGGCGACGAGGTGGTCGTCTACGGTTTCCCATTGATCGGCGTGCTGGCTGACCAGGGCAATCTCACCACCGGCATGGTCAGCGCGCTGGCCGGCGTGGGCAACGATTCGCGGATGATCCAGATCAGCGCGCCGGTCCAGCAGGGCAACAGCGGCGGGCCGGTGGTCGACACCAGCGGCAATATCGTGGGTGTGGTGGTCAGCAAGCTGAACGCACTCAAGATCGCCAATACGACCGGCGACATGGCGCAGAACATCAACTTCGCCATCAAGGCCAATGTCGCGCGCGATTTCCTTGAGGCGAATGCAGTGAGCTATGCGACGGCGAAGTCGGCGAAGAAGATGGAGACGGCGGATCTCGCCGATCGCATGAAGGACTACACCGTGCAGGTGTTGTGCGATCACTGAGCAGCGCTTCGCGCTTAAACGGAGCTTCGCACTTTATATTCGTACCCCCCATCCTAACCTTCCCCCTCAAGGGGGGAAGGAATTGGAGGCAAGCGCTATCGCGCCCGAGTTCTTCTCCCTCCCCCCTTGAGGGGGAGGGTGGGGTGGGAGAACCAAAACGTGCGAAGCGCCGCTACTTCTTCTTCGTCGTGTTCAATTCCACCGCAGCCTTGATCAGCGCCTTCAGCGCTTTCGCGTCTATCTTTTCGCCCTCGTGGATGTCGATCGCGCGGCGCACATTGCCGTCGAGGCTGGAGTTGAACAGCTTCTTCGGGTCCTTGAGCGACGCGCCCTTAGCGAAGGTCAACTTCACGACCGCTTTATAGGTCTCGCCGGTGCAGAGGATGCCGTCATGTTCCCAGACCGGAACGCCACGCCACTTCCACTCCTCGACGACTTCGGGATCGGCCGCCTTGATGATCGCCCGGACCTGGGCCAGCGTTTCGCCGCGCCAATCGCCGAGCTCCTTGATGCGACCGTCGATCAATTTGGAGGGCAGCTTCGACGGGGAGTCGCTCTTCGCCGCGGTGCTCTTTTTCATGGTGCGCTCTAAACCTTGTGATACTCCCGATACCACTTCACGAAGCGCGGCAGGCCTTCGTCGATGCTGACGCGCGGCAGGAAGCCGAGGTCGCGGGTACTGGCGGCGATGTCGGCATAGGTGTCCTTCACATCGCCGTCCTGCATCGGCGCGAACTTGATCTTGGCCTTCTTGCCGCAGGCCTGCTCCAGCACCTCGATGAAACGCATCAGCGGCTCGGACTTGTGATTGCCGAGATTGTAGATGCGGTGCGGCGCGGCGCCGTCGGAGCCGGGCACGGGCGTACGGTCGAGGCTGGCCACCAGGCCGGCGACGATATCGTCCACATAGGTGAAGTCGCGGCGCATGTCGCCGTTGTTGTTCACGGTGATCTCTTCGCCGGCCAGGATCGCGCGGGTGAAAATGTAAGCCGACATATCGGGCCGGCCCCATGGGCCGTATACGGTGAAGAAGCGCATGCCGATCGCAGGAATGCCGTAGAGATGGCTGTAGCTGTATGCCATCGACTCATTGGCCTTCTTGGTCGCGCCGTAGAGCGCCACCTGACGGTCGGCAGGGTCTTCGACGGAGAACGGCAGCTTCGTATTGGCGCCGTACACCGAGGACGAACTCGCATAGATCAGCTTCGGCGTCTTCGGCAGGTTGCGCGCCAGTTCGAGGATTTCGAGGAAAGCGTCGAGATTGGCCTTCACATAGTCGCGCGGATGGTTGAGCGAATGACGCACGCCGGCCTGGGCGGCGAGATGGACGATATGGGTAAGGTCCGGATGGCGTGCGCGCAGTGCCGTGACGGCGGCCTGATCCGAAAGATCGATCTCGTCGAAGGTGAAGCCCTTGCGGCCCCGCAGCCGGTCGAGGCGTGCCCGCTTCAGCGTCACGTCGTAATAGGTGTTGAGGCTGTCGACGCCCAGCACCGTATCGCCGCGGGCCAGCAGCGCTTCGCTCAGATGGTAGCCGATAAAGCCGGCCGCGCCGGTCACCAGGATGGTCATGAACCGCCTATACGTGGCTAGGACATTATGCCCTAGGGCGGCGGCAGAATAGCGGCGATAGCGCCCGGGTCAACCACGTCAACCGCGCTGCGGGTCAAGGCCTTCTACGCGCCGAGGCGGATGATTTCGGCGCCCTCGATGGCATAGCGGGCATAGCGGAAGTCGCGGATGGCCTGGATCGTGTTCCCGGTCCAGTCGACCAGGATGAAATAGCGGGGCCTTCCAGTCGTGTCGTCGGGGTCGTTGACCAGGATGGCCGGGCGGCGGTCGACCAGGCCGGGCGCCAGATGCCAATCGGTGACCTGGGCGTAGCGGCCGAAGTAATTGCTGACCTCGGAGCGGGTGTTGAGGCGGATACGGTTGACCACATCGGCCTTCACGTCGTCGGCCAGCATGGCGCGCACGGCGTCGAAGTCGCGCGCGTTGAAGTGGGTGACATAGGCGTCGAGCCGCGCGCGGTCGGCGGGGGCGAGCACCGGGGGCGGCACGTCGTCGGGCTCCTGCGCCAATTCGCGTAGCCGCGTGCGGCCGCGGTTGAGCGCGGCCTTCACCGTGGGCACCGTGGTCTCGGTCATGCCGCTGATGTCCTGGATCGTGTAGCCCAGCACGTCCATCAGGATCACGGTGCTGCGCTGGACCACGGGCAGGCGCATGAGGGTGCGCAGACTGGCGGCTGCGGCCTGGCGGTCATCGATGGTGCTCGTGGGATCGGCGATCATGTCCATCTCGTCCGTCGGAGTCGGGTCGGTCGCTTGGCGGGCCTTGCGGCGCAGGAAGTCGAGCGC